>JAKAMP010000428.1 GCA_021812865.1 Bacteroidota bacterium
TATTGAACAATTCATCCAGTTTTGGCGTGAGAATTATTTCCGTTCTTCTGTTCTTCTGCTTGGCCTCAGGCGTTTTACCCGGATCAACCGGCATAAATTCTCCCCTTCCCGATGCAATGAGACGTTTCGGATCGATATGCGTGCCATCAAGCAATATCCTGACAATGGAGGTTGCCCGTTTCACACTCAGGTCCCAGTTATCTTTCATGGCTGCGGAAGGAATCACGGGGTCAGTGTCGGTATGCCCCTCAATGGTTATATTGATATCCGGATTCTGCTCCAGAACCTTGGCCAGCTTTTTCAATGCATTGATGCCTTTAGGCTCAACCGTAATGCTGCCCGATTTAAAAAGCAGCTTTTCTTCCAGAGAAACATACACCTTTCCATTCAGAATTTTTACTGACAAGCCTTCGTTTTCAAATCCCAGCAGCGCCGAAGCCACCTTCTGACGAATCGAATTTACCGCAGAGTCTTTTCTTGCCAGGATCTTTTCCAGTTCCAGTGTACGCGCATTGCGTTGTTCCAGCTCGGCTTTCAACTGGTCGAGGTTTGCACGCTCGGTTTTCAGGTTGTTTTCAATGGTTTTCAATGCATCTTCCTTCTTCTGCAGTTCATCCTCCGTATTCTGCAACTGCTTGAGCAGTCGTGATGTTTCGCGCGAGCTGCCTTTAATGATCGCATCCTGTGTTTCGGACAGGGTGCTGTAATCACGGGTCAGCTTGTCCAACTGCTGCTCCAGCTCATCGATTTTCTCATGACGGGCAAGGGTATCGGCTACCAGGGACTGTATACTTTTCTGCAGGTTATCGACCTTTGAGGCATATTCCTTGTTGTTCACCGTCAGCTGCTCGTTTTCCATCTTCAGACGGCTGTTTTCAGAGGTACAGGTATCATATTGTCCCTGCAGGTCTTTGAACTGTTTCATCGAAACACAGGAACTCATCAAAAATGACGCGCCGAGAATGCACAAAAATTTCACAGAATTGTTCATATCAAAGGATGGTTTGATTGCGTTTAGAGTTACAAAGATAGAAATCATAGCAGATTATAGAACGTGAGTGAAATTTAATAAAGTATTATCTTTGTCATTTCTGAGAAAATCATCATGAGCGGGATGTATCCATACTTGTCGAAAATCGACAATCCGGGAGACCTGAAGAAGTTGAAAGAAGAGGAACTGCTTTCTGTCTGCAGGGAGTTGCGTGAATTCATCATCGATATGGTTTCGGCCAATCCGGGCCATTTTGGAGCCAGCCTGGGCGTGGTTGAACTTACGGTAGCCCTTCACTATGTGCTGAATTCCCCGCATGATAAAATTATTTGGGACGTCGGACACCAGGCTTACGGACACAAAATTCTTACCGGGAGAAGAGATGTTTTTCACACCAATCGTAAATATAAAGGAATAAGCGGTTTCCCTAAGATGACCGAAAGCGAACATGATGCCTTCGGTGTGGGACATGCTTCCACCTCTATTTCTGCAGCGCTTGGTATGGCGGTTGCTGCCGCCCGGAATAAGCAGTCCGGTCAACAGGTGGTTGCCGTGATTGGCGACGGCGGACTTACCGGGGGTATGGCTTTCGAAGGACTCAATCATGCAGGCATTGAAAAAACAAATCTGCTGGTAATCCTGAATGACAATAATATTGCCATCGATCCGAATGTCGGCGCACTCCAGGAATACCTCATCGACATCACTACCTCAAAAACCTATAATAAGGTCAGGAATGATATTTGGGAATTACTGGGAAAGATCAATAAGCTGGGACCAAATACCCGGGGGGTTGCACAGAAGATGGAAAATGCGCTGAAAGCATTATTCCTCAAACAAAGCAACTTGTTCGAAGCCCTTAATTTCAGATATTTTGGCCCGGTTGACGGACATGATGTGCTGCACCTGGTGAAGATCCTGAACGACCTGAAGGACATCCAGGGCCCCAAGCTCCTTCATGTGCTTACCACTAAAGGAAAGGGATTCAAACAGGCCGAAATGAATCAAACGGCCTTTCATTCACCCGGATTATTCGACAAGGTCACCGGGGAAATTCTGAGCACCGCATCCGGTAATCCTCGTCCACCCAAATACCAGGATGTTTTTGGCCAGACCTTGCTGGAACTGGCTGAAATGAACAGCAAGATTATGGGTATTACACCAGCCATGCCCACAGGCTGCTCCATGAACATCATGATGGAAAAAATTCCCGATCGCACCTTTGATGTAGGGATTGCCGAACAGCATGCCGTTACCTTTGCTGCAGGACTGGCAGCACAGGGTATGATACCTTTCTGCAATGTCTATTCTTCGTTCCTGCAGCGGGCTTACGACCAGGTGATCCATGATGTAGCCCTCCAGAAACTTCCGGTGATTCTCTGTCTCGACAGGGCCGGACTGGTAGGAGAAGATGGACCTACGCACCATGGCGTTTTCGACATTGCCTTCCTGCGCTGTATTCCCAACCTCACGATCGGATCACCCATGGATGAGGAAGAATTGCGCAACCTCATGTACACCGCACAATCTGGTGATAAAGGATCATTTGTAATCAGGTACCCCAGAGGACAAGGTGTGATGGTAAACTGGAAACAGCCCTTTAGGGAATTGCCTGTGGGACGCGGACGTAAGATCAAAGACGGGAACGATATTGCCATCCTTTCCATCGGTCACCCGGGGAATTTTGCCAGGGAAGCCTGCACAGAACTGGAAGCCGAGGGCATTTCAGTAGCCCATTATGACATGCGCTTTGTCAAACCCCTCGATACGGATATTCTGCAGAAAGTCCTTAAAAAATTCAATAAAATCATTACCCTCGAGGATGGCATTCTGCAGGGCGGGTTCGGAAGCGCTGTGCTGGAATACATGCATGACAACGGTTTCAATGCCAGCGTGAAAAGGCTGGGCATACCCGACCTATTCATAGAACAGGGATCACTGCCGGAATTATACAAGGAATGTGGTATAGATAAGGAAGGTATTCTTCGGGCTATACATGAATGGGTCCCCCGGAAAGAGGTTGTGCGCCTGCAGTAAGGCAATCATTCCGCGCGAAACCTCACGGGCACCGAAAGTTGCACTTTTACTGCCTGTCCATTTTCCTTTCCCGCCTTCCATACAGGCGAAGATTTCACTACCCTCAGGGCTTCTGCATCAAGCAAAGAATCTAGGCTGTGCAGTACCTTGACATCGGAGAGCCAGCCATCCGTATCCACCACAAAACTTACCTGCACTGTGCCTTCAATACCCTTCTTTCTGGCTTCGTCAGGGTACTTTACATTATCCTGTATATATTTTTCAAATTCATCCATGCCTTTCCCCCTGAATTTAGGCATGTCTTTCACCACGAAAAATACATCCGGTTTTTCTTCCCCCGGTTTCATGCTGGTGTGAATATTCATCTGGCGGGAATTCCCTGCAAT
>JAKAMP010000429.1 GCA_021812865.1 Bacteroidota bacterium
CAGGGCAAACAGCAGGATCATACCGGTGATCTGTGCATATTCCAGAAATTTGTCGCTGGGTTTACGTCCAGTGACGATCTCATAAAGGAGGAAGAGCACATGCCCGCCATCCAGGGCCGGAATAGGCAACACATTCATAATTGCCAGGATAATCGACAGGAAGGCTGTCAGGTTCCAGAAAGAGTGCCAGTCCCATACACCCGGGAAGATGTTGCCAATGGTAATGAAGCCACCCAGGGATTCATATCCTTTGGTCCGCGTGGAGAAAATAAGCTTAAACTGTTTCAGGTAATCGGAGATGGTTCTGAAACCTTTGCTGATTCCTGCAGGGATAGCATCGAAGAAGCCATATTCGATCCTGCGGGTCTGAAAAAAGTGCGTCAGGTCGCCGTTAGGTGCCACGCCAATCAGGCCGGTTGCGGGAACAGTAAGTTTAATTGTTACCGGTGCATGGTTTCTGATCACTTCCATGCTGATTTCCTGGTTTTTATGATTTCTCAGGCTATCTTTGAACTGGTCGAAGAATTCCACCGGAGCACCGTTAATCGCAATTACACTGTCACCCTTCATCAACCCGGCTTTTTCGGCAACCGATTCTTTGGTAAATCCGGCAATGACAAAGGGAATGCGTGTTTCAATGAATCCGGGCTTTTTCAGCAAAGCAGGAACAAGCGTTCTGGGCACGGGAATATCAATCACTGAGGAATCGCGCTTCACCTGGATACTTTTGGAATCATTCAGCACGATATATGGAACGATCTTATGAAAATCTTCAATGGTAACGCCATCCACCGATTGGATATTATCTCCGTTTCTCAGTCCCATATTCAGTGCAAGGGAATCGGCCATGATGCCATATTTTGCATTTTGAGTCGGCAGGTATTCATCGCCCCAAACCCATAAAACAGCAGCATATATAACCAGGGCCATTATAAAATTCACCAAAACGCCTCCGAGCATGATCAGCAGGCGCTGCCAGGTAGGCTTCGAGCGGAATTCATATGGCTGCGGGGGAAGTTTCATTTGTTCCCGGTCCATTGATTCGTCGATCATTCCCGATATTTTAACATATCCTCCCAGAGGGATCCAGCCAATACCATATTCTGTTTCACCCTTTTTGATCTTGAATAATGAAAACCACGGATCAAAAAAGAGATAGAATTTTTCAACCCTTGTTTTGAAAAGTTTGGCAAAGGTGAAATGTCCCAGTTCATGCATCACGATGAGAATGGAGAGGCTCAGGAGAAACTGGAGAATTTTAATAAGAATTTCCATGCGGTTATGAAATTAAGGATAAAGCGATTTCCCTGGCTTCTGCATCGGTTGCTTTGTAGTCATCGAGGGCAGGTTCCTCAATGAACCGGATACGCTCAAGGGTAGATTCTATAATGTCACTCATATTCAGAAAACCTGCCTGTTCACACAAAAAAGCCTCAACAGCCACTTCGTTGGCGGCATTCATGGCACAGGGCAAATTCCCACCTTTTCGCATTACCCGGAAAGCAATGGCAAGGTTACGAAATTTTTCCCAGTCTGGCGGGTCAAAATTCAGTGTCTGCGGACTACTGAAGTCATAACGCGGCCAGGCGGAAGGAAGGCGCGCGGGATAGCCCAGCGCATACTGAATGGGCAGGCGCATGTCGGGCAGTCCCATCTGGGCTTTGATGGAGCCGTCGCGAAATTGTACCATGGAATGAATAATGGACTGCTTATGAATAACTACTTCGATCTGCTCGGGAGTAAGGCCGAAAAGCCATCGGGCCTCGCTGGCTTCCAGTCCCTTGTTCATGAGCGAGGCTGAATCGATTGTGATCTTAGCGCCCATGCACCAGTTTGGGTGTTGAAGAGCTTCTGCTTTGGTTACTGTTTGGAGGCAATTCAGGTTTTTCTCCCGGAACGGACCACCGGAGGCTGTAAGGATAACCTTGTCCACTGATTTTACATCTTCGCCTTCCAGGCACTGGAAAATAGCCGAATGTTCACTGTCCACCGGGATAATCCGGCAATGATATTCCTTTGCTTTCCTTGTAACAAGATCGCCTGCGACCACAAGGGTTTCCTTATTTGCCAGGGCAATATCCTTATGTGCTTCAATTGCAGCCAAAGTAGGCCTGAGACCCGCATAACCCACCAGTGCAGTGAGAACCATGGATGTGGAAGGCATTTGCGCGGCATCGCATAACGCATCTTCACCTGTTTCAACCTGGATAGGGTAATGGGCAAGGACTTCTTTTAAAAAGATATACTTTTCAGGATTGGCAATTACCACCTTGGCGGGAACAAATTCCATGGCCTGTTTCGCAAGTAACTCGGCATTATTGCGGGAGCTTAGCACATCCACCTCGAAGCGTTCACGGTGACTGGCAATTACTTCCAGCGCCTGTGTCCCAATGGAACCGGTTGAACCCAATATTGAAACGTGCTTTTTGGCCATAATGAAGTAAGGAGAAACAGTCAGGATAATTTTTTCAGAAAGCGATATAATCCTCCGGATTCTTAGGAATTCCATCGTGCCATAATTCAAAATGCAGGTGGGGGCCGGTGGTATATTCACCCGAATTTCCGACAATGGCAATTCCTTCGCCTGCTTTCACCCTGTTTCCTACTTTTTTGAGCAATTCGGAATTATGTTTATAAATGGAAACCAGGTTGTTGTCATGCTGGATTTCAATCACATATCCTGTTTCCAGGGTCCAGCTGGCCAGGATCACTGTTCCATCGAGCACGGCTTTGACCAGTTCATTAGGTGCGCAAACGATATCCGTTCCATAATGGTCCTCATCGGGTTTGAATCCATTGGTTATCAGTCCATTTACCGGTTTAAAAAAATGAAAAACAGGGAGTGACTGTTGCTTGGTCTGAATAGCTCCTGTTACCATAAGATTATACTGTTCTTCCGATTCGATTTTCTGGCGCATCAATGAATCATCTACCGACCGGGTGAATTCCACCTTTTTATTCACTTCCGTTCTGGCCTGGCTGGTATCTTCGAGATCAGAAACTTTGCCTGTAATAATATCGCTCAGGTTTTTGATATAGGCATCCTTTTGATCGATCTGGGTTTCAAGCGAATCAAGGTGGCTTGCGTTGTTCATTATATTTCTTACCATGTTGGCATCAGGGTAGCCCGGAATAAATTCCCTGATGGATGTGTACGCCACCAGGAGGAAAAATAGCGCCATGAAAACGATGAGTAAGGTACCGGACAGGGCAAGTACATTCATGGGAGATAACCGTATGTACGAAACTTCTTCGAATGATGCCCAAAATAAAATCCTTGCCAATTTCATTTTTAAATATGAACCAATCAAAAACTTGATATTTCAGATAAGAGGAGGTATTGAGAACAGTGATGATAGAAGTAATAGCTACAGAACGAATAAATTTATTGGACAAAGTTCATTTGCG
>JAKAMP010000430.1 GCA_021812865.1 Bacteroidota bacterium
CTGAATAGATATCGTGATGCGGAGGCGGAGAGATCAGGGTAATACCGGGAGTGGAATTCCTGAGTTTGGCAATGACCTTATCGACCTTGTAACCGGGCAGCTGTCCCCCTTCACCCGGTTTTGCACCCTGTGCCACTTTGATCTGCAGTTCGTCGGCATTCACAAGGTAGTTGGCATTCACACCAAACCGGGCAGAGGCCACCTGCTTGATGGCGCTGCGCACCACAGAACCGTCAGCTCGTGGATGAAAACGTTCAGGGTCCTCGCCGCCTTCACCGGTGTTGCTGCGGCCACCGATCTGGTTCATTGCCATGGCCAGCGCTTCATGCGCCTCCTTACTGATCGATCCATACGACATGGCCCCCGTCACAAATCGCTTCATGATGTTTTCCATCGGCTCCACCTCGGAAATATCTATGGGATTTTTCTTATAGTTCAGAAATCCCCTCAGGAAATTCGGTTCGCGCGTTTCGGCATTCACTTTTGTACTGAATTCCTTGAATTTTTTATAGTTATTTGTCTTTGTCGACCATTGCAATAAGGCTACGGTCTCAGGATTCCATGAATGGTGCTCTCCTGTCTTGCGGTAATGGTAAATGCCCTCCGTATGAGGCAGATATTCTTCTCCCTCGGCCATCTGGAATGCCTTCCGGTGAGGAATGGCCGCCTCTTCGGCTATTTCTTTCAGCCCGATGCCACCGATCCGTGAAACGGTGCCGTTGAAATAATGCTCCGTCACCTCACTGCTCAGGCCCATCGCTTCAAATATCTGGGAACCATGATAGCTCCTGAGGGTGGAAATGCCCATCTTGGAGAATATCTTCAAAAGACCTCCATCTATGGCTTTTATGTAATTCTTCCTGGCTTCCTTGTATTCCATTTTGATCTCGCCACTGCGACACAGCTCATCGATAGCGCCAAATGCGCCGTAGGGATTGATTACGCTAGCGCCATAACCGAGCAACAGGGCAAAATGCATTACTTCGCGGGGCTCTGCAGTCTCTACCACTAACCCTACCTGCATTCTTTTTTTCACGTTGATAAGATGATGGTGCACGGCAGCCACGCCTAGCAGCGAAGGAATAGGCGCCATGGTGGCGCTGATATCCCTGTCAGAAAGGATAATGTAGTTGATGCTGTTGTCCACAGCCTTTTCAGCCTCCCGGCATAATTTGTCCAGCGCATCCTTCAATGCCTTGCCACCGCCAGAAGCTTTGAAAAGCATGGGCAGGGTTATATTGGTGAAGGCTTCATGTTCCAGGTCTTTGATTTTCTTCAGGTCCGTGTTGATCACAATTGGACTGTCAAACCTGATGAGTTTACAATGCAGAGGCGTTTCCTCCAGGAGGTTGCCCTGCAAAGCCCCGATATAATTGGTCAGCGACATAACCAGTCCTTCCCTGATCGGGTCGATGGGCGGATTGGTTACCTGTGCAAACAGCTGCTTGAAATAGTTGAACAGCCGCTGGGGCTTTTTCGATAAAACGGCGATGGGAGTATCGTTGCCCATAGATCCGGTAGGCTCTTTGCCCTCAACGGCCATCGGGGTGATCACCATCTCTAAGTCTTCCTTGCTATATCCAAAGGTTTTCATGAAGGAGGGATACTTTTCTCCCAGGTTCGAGGGAACACGTTCCTTAACAGCAATTTTGTCCAATTCGAGCCGGTTTTCCTTCAGCCAGTTGCCGTATGGATTCATGCGCGAAAGCTGCTGCTTCAGTTCAGGATCGGGAACAATAATGCCCAGCTGGGTATCCACCAGCAGGATCTTACCGGGACGCAGCCTCCCCTTTTCCCTGATCTGCTCGGCAGGAAAATCCTGCACACCCACCTCCGAACCCATCACGATCATATTATCCTTGGTGATGACGTACCGGGAAGGCCGCAGTCCGTTTCGGTCGAGCGTACCTCCTACAAAACGGCCGTCGGAAACCAGCAGGGAAGCCGGACCATCCCAGGGTTCCATCATCATGGAATGGTATTCATAGTATGCTTTCAGACTGTTCGGAATGGGATTTTTCTCATTCCACGACTCGGGAATAAGCATGCTGAGGGAGTGGGGAAGCGACCTGCCGGTCATCATCAGGAATTCCAGCGCATTGTCGAGTGATGCCGAATCGCTCTTTCCCGGTTCAATCACAGGAAACAGCTTTTGCAGGTCATCCCCGAAATGATGGTTCTTGAGAAGCGATTCACGCGCCTGCATCCATAAACGGTTTCCTTTGATGGTATTGATTTCCCCGTTATGGGCAAGAAACCGGAAAGGCTGGGCAAGATCCCAGGTAGGAAAGGTGTTGGTGCTGAAACGCGAATGCACCAATGCAATGGCGCTCTTCATGCTGCTGTCGTGCAGGTCGAGGAAATAATCCCTGAGCTGCGCCGGAGTGAATAGCCCTTTATAGATCATGACCCGGGTAGATAAACTCGGGAAATAGAAGTAATCCTTTTGCTTGAGATTGCTTTGCCTTATCGCATTCTCAGACAGTTTCCGCACGATATACAACTTCCTTTCCAGTTCATCCTGCTCATAATCCCCGGTAATGAATACCTGCCTGATAAAGGGTTCCGACCTGCGGGCAATATCCCCAAGCGCCTTATTATCGACCGGTACATCACGGAACGCAATCAGTTGAAGATTTTCCTTCGCAATGATTTCCTGAAGGATGTCCTCGCATTGCCTGCGCTCTTTTTCAACCTGGGGAAGAAACAGCAGCCCCGTTCCATATTCTCCCGCGTAAGGTACCGGCATGCCCAGGGATTGAATAAACTCATGGGGAATTTGCATCAGTATCCCGGCGCCATCGCCCGTTACATTGTCTGCACTCTCCGCGCCGCGGTGCGTCATATTGATCAGAACATCAAGCCCGCGCTGAATGATCTGATGTTCCTTGTTCCCCTTAATGTTCGCCACAAACCCGATCCCGCAACTGTCGTGTTCGTTCTCCGGATTGTATAACCCGGTCGCTTTTGGCAATCCTCTTTGCATATTCCTGCGCTTTAGTGAAATAAATGAATTCCCCGCAGACCGACCTTCCAAAACAACCGGTCTATCTGGTTTTGCCCCCGCCGGGAGGGATATTGCATAATCCTAAAAATGATGGTTTTGAATACCATTCTCAGTTTACAAATATAATAAATATGTTTTATAGCACTATTATGTAACATAAAAACCTTGCTGCTTATTTTCTCACCTGCCCGTTTCCATAAATCACATATTTGATGGTGGTGAGCTCTTTCAGACCCATGGGGCCCCGGGCATGCAGCTTCTGTGTACTGATCCCTACCTCGGCCCCGAATCCGAATTCAAATCCATCCGTGAAACGCGTGGAAGCATTGACGTATACCGCCGCCGCATCGACCTCATCTAGGAACTTCTGTGCATGGGCATAATCATTGGTCACAA
>JAKAMP010000431.1 GCA_021812865.1 Bacteroidota bacterium
TTTTCTTTTTTGTAATTGATGAATACATACGGCACATCAGTAAGAATATAAAACTCATCGGCGTCTATGCTGCTGGCCAGCAATGCCGATGCCAGGTCTTTGTCGACCACTGCTTCAGCCGGTCTAACCCTTCCCTCTTCATCGATATATACGGGAATACCGCCACCGCCAGCGGCAATTACGATAGTTCCCTGTCTGGCCATCGTTTCAATTACTTTGGCATTCATGATCTGGCGCGGTTCAGGAGATGGCACAACCCGTCGCCAGCCGTCGGCAATCCTGTTATCCTCCTTGAACATCCATCCTTTCTCAGCCGATAGGCGGTCGGCTTCTTCCCGGCTATATATCTTTCCGACCCTTTTCGTCGGATTGGTGAATGCGGAATCGTTGGCATCCACCCGGGTAAGCGTAACAAGGGTTACGATTTCCTTGTGCATATTGTGTTTATGCAGAACATTATGAAACATTCGTTCAATCATATAACCAATTCCCCCCTGCGAATCGGCCACACAGATGTCGACCGGCATCTGTGGAATATTGTACATAGTTTCGCCCGCATCATTCCGCATAAGGATGTTGCCTACCTGGGGACCGTTCCCATGGGTAATCACCAGATCGTAACCTTCGTGAATCAGAAAAAGTAGATTCTCTAAGGTGTCCGTTGTATTCTGTTCCTGCTCATCGATGGTGCCTACCTGGTTTCCACGTAAAAGGGCATTCCCACCCAGCGCGATTACTGCCAGTTTTCTCATGTGAATTTTATAAAAAGTTCAAATGTAGCAATTAAAACCTCAATACAACATTTCTTAAAACATTGCTTTATAACAAGTTAATCAGGCTTTCATTTTTTGAAAAATGTTTTATTTTGTTCCCTCAATTGGAATGAATATTTATTTATATTTTTATACAGATTCAAACCTTCTCAATTTCTTTCTATTGAAGCACCGGGCAATTTACTTTCTGGCAGTGTGCGCAGCAATATCAATGCTTCTGGGTGGATGCAAGCTGCATTCGGGGAAACCTGCCATTACTGAAGGTATAATACAATACAAAATAGAATACAAGGCCGATAGTTCAGACATACCTACCCAGCTGTTACCCAAAATCATGACCCTTACCTTTAAAAATTATCTGTCAATGAACAGAATTACCGGATTTATGGGCCTTTTCGAGTTTACCAATTATACCGATGCCAACAAAAAAGTGAACACTACCTGCCTGAAATTCTTCGATAACAAGTATTCCTATACGAGCCAGGAAAATGAACCGCTTTGCTGCTTCGATCCATTCAGGGACATGAACGTTCAGAAGATCGAGGGTGAAACGAAAGTAATTGCCGGCTATCCTTGTCTGAAAGCCATTGCACGGTTTGCAGGACATCCGGAACAGGACTTTGACATTTATTATACCGAGGACATCAGAGTGAAGAGCCCGAACCTGAATAATCCATTTCACGACATCGAAGGAGTGCTCATGGATTTCACCGTGAAAATGAATAAAGTAAGGATGCATATCACCGCTACTGCTGTAAAACCTATGGATATTTCCAGAAAAACATTTAAACTTTCAGGTGCCTACATGCCCATAAGCAAGCAAAAACTCGAAGAATATCTCTACCAGTTGATGGAATAGTTGCTGTTCATAACTCAAAGCGGCACAGGACTCATTAATCATTATTTTTGTAGATAATTCGCTGGTCCTGACAAAGGGATCAGACAGGCATTGATTTCATAATGAAAGGAATACGACCATTTTTTAAAGACGAAAGGGTAAGGATTGCCCTGGGATTGTTTATTATCGGTTTTGGATTGCTGCTGCTGGTGGCATTAATTTCCTATTTTTTTACCTGGGAAGCCGACCAGAGCATGGTTGAGAATGCCGGCACATTTGGCATAGATACCCATGTGCAGAACTGGGCCGGGAAAATTGGAGCCAAACTTGCTCATGTATTTATGAATAAATGGGTGGGTATTTCATCTCTTGTTTTCCCATTTCTGTTCATCCTTTTCGGCATACGTCTGATGGGTGTGCATATACAACGGCTCGGGCGCACCACCTTGTATTGTGTTACCGGTGCGCTGCTGGTTTCCGTCACCCTCGGATACTTGTCTGGCAGCCATCCTGAATATCTTGGCAGCGGGCCCGGAGGCCAGCACGGCTATTTTATCAGTCGCTGGCTCAACACCTTACTCGGATTGCCTGGCACGGGAATCCTTCTGCTTGTACTTGACCTGACCTTCCTGTTTTTTACCATACCTACAACATTTCACCTGTTCAAGAAGAAGGTGGTAGAAGAAATCAAGGCCAGAACAAACAAGGAAAAAGGAGAAGGCACCATCCGGGAGACAGCAGTTCCTGCAGAATCTGACCTGCCCGGTGAAAAATCGGTAAAGCCCCGCGAGGATATCGGGTATGAGATTGAAGGAAATTCGGTGAACCTGCTCCTGGAAACCACCAAAAACAAGGACGACATTGAAATAGAGGAAACGACCCCTGAAGAAGAACTCATTCCCGAAGGATCCTTTGAACAGGAAGAGGAAATGATGCCCGAGAACCAGGGAAAAAACGGGTTCGACGAGGATAATGAATTCCCTGAAGGATTTCAGAATCTCCCTCCCTATGATCCGCGGGCAGATCTTTCCTCTTACAAGTTTCCAACCCTTTCCCTTCTGGATGAGCACAAATCGGAAAATTCGGAAGTGAGCAACGAGGAGCTGATCCGCAATAAGGACAAGATCGTTGAAACCCTGGGCAATTACAAGATACCGATCGACAAGATCAAGGCCACCATAGGGCCTACCATTACCCTTTATGAAATCGTTCCAGCGGCAGGGGTGCGCATATCGAGGATCAAGAACCTGGAGGACGATATTGCACTGAGTCTCTCCGCCCTTGGAATCCGGATCATCGCACCCATTCCGGGCAGGGGAACAATCGGGATTGAAGTGCCGAACCAGAAACCGGAGATCGTATCAATGAAGTCGATTCTTGCATCGAAGAAATTCCAGGAATCCACCTATGATCTTCCTATAGCGCTTGGTAAGACCATTTCGAATGAAACTTTCATACTCGACCTGGCAAAGATGCCGCACCTGCTGGTTGCCGGGGCCACCGGTCAGGGAAAATCAGTGGGGCTCAATGCCATCATCACCTCGCTCGTTTACAAGAAACACCCTGCAGAGCTGAAGTTTGTGCTGGTCGATCCTAAAAAGGTAGAATTAACTCCTTATGTTAAAACCGAGCGTCATTATCTTGCCAAGATGGAAGGTTCTGAGGAGGCCATTATCACTGACACCCAAAAAGTTATCAATACCCTGCAAAGCCTTACCAAGGAAATGGAAAAGAGGTACGACCTTCTCAAAAAGGCTCACGTGCGCAACATCAAGGAATACAATAC
>JAKAMP010000432.1 GCA_021812865.1 Bacteroidota bacterium
ATATCTCCCCGTTGAAAACCAGCCACAACGAACCGTCAGGATTTGACATGGGTTGATGCCCGTTGACCGTAAGATCGATGATAGACAAACGCCTGAATCCCAGTGCCAAATCAGCCTGTATATCGTTTATCAGGGGACTGATCTTTCGCTTTAGCTCCGGAATGGTATCCCCTCCATAACAATGCTTATGCTTTCCTGAAGATGTGTTTGCAAGAAAATAGCCTTCATCATCAGGTCCCCTGTGACGGATCAGTGTAGCCATCCTTTGCAGTTGATTAACATCCGCAGGGTACTTATTCAAATGATATATTCCTGCAATTCCACACATAGCTCAGCAAAAGTAAGAAAAAACCATATACCTGATCCTAAAGAAAACGAACTGACCTCTCACATCACTTTTGGATTGGAGTTGTCTTGCCTGCGGAAAACTCACAGGCCTTCAATCCAGGTATTATTTACCGTGCAAATAGATATTATTTTTGCCGAAAAGTAATACTTTTGATTCTATCAATTTTTTGCCAAATGATCAGGAAAATAATCAACTCCCTGCTGCCTCATGTGCTTATCCTGGCAGCTTTCTTCTTACTTTCTCTTTTTTACTTCATCCCTGCATATGAAGGCAAGGTGTTGAATCAAAGCGATATTCACCAGTTCCAGGGAATGTCCAAAGAAATTTCCGATTTCAGGGAAAAAACAGGAAAAGAACCCCTGTGGACCAACAGCATGTTCGGGGGTATGCCTGCATACCAGATTTCCACAGTGTATAAGGCAAACCTGCTCAGATATTTCTATTCATACCTGCAGATTGGAAAAGCTCCGGCCAGCTATCTTTTCCTCGCGCTGCTCGGTTTTTATATCCTCCTGCTTGCAATGGGTTTATCCCGTTGGTTAAGCGCAATCGGGGCGCTCGCTTTCGGTTTTTCAACCTACTTCTTTATCATTTTGGTGCCCGGACATATATCCAAATTCATCGCCATGTCGTACATGGCCCCGGTTATGGCAGGGATGATCCTTGCCTACAGGAAGAAGCTTCTTATGGGAGCCGCGGTATTCGGCTTGTTTCTATCCCTTGAGGTATATTCCAACCACCTCCAGATCACATACTATCTTGCCCTGATCATCTTCCTCTACATCATTTTTGAACTGGTAAGCGCCATCCGTGAGAAAACGCTTCCTTCCTTCATCAAAACATCGGTGGTTCTCCTGGTGGTCGGCATCCTTGCGGCAGGCTCCGACTTCAGCCGGTTGTACACAACCTGGGAATACGGCAAATATTCCACGCGCGGTAAATCGAACCTTACCAGCAGCGCCGACCTGAAAACATCGGGTCTCGACAAGGATTACGCTACCAGTTGGAGCTACGGGAAAGCCGAAACCTTCGACCTTCTGATCCCTGATTTTGCAGGGGGTGCATCCGAAGGAGAACTCAGTACCAATAGCGAAACATACAAATGGCTCTCGGGAAACGGCGTACCCAATGCCCGTAGAATCATACAAAGCATGCCGCTATACTGGGGGCCTCAGCCCAGCACCGCCGGCCCGGTATATCTGGGCGCCGTAGTGATATTCCTCTTTTTCCTGGGCGCCTTCCTGGTCAAAGGAAAATATAAATGGTGGCTCGTTGCAGTGACCACTCTCTCCATCATGCTGGCATGGGGACACAACTTCATGCCCCTTACCAGCTTCTTTCTCGATTATGTCCCCGGTTACAACAAATTCAGGACCGTGTCCATGACCCTTGTGATGGCCGAATTCTCTGTTCCTTTTCTCGGCATGCTTGCCCTGCACCGATTGTGGACCGATAAAATCAGCAGGGAAGAATTCCTGTATGCCCTCAAGTGGTCGCTGGGTATTGTGGGCGGAATATGTCTCGTGTTTACCATTATTCCCGGACTGCTGGCCCAGGGATTCTACGGTTCCATCGATCCCCAACTCAAGGATGCCGGTTACCCCGATCAGCTGCTGCAGGCCCTCCGTAACGACCGCGAAGCGCTTCTCCGCGCCGATGCTTTCCGTTCGCTCATCTTCGTCACCCTCTCTGCAGGACTGGTCTATTTCTTCTTCACCAAAAAGCTCAAGGGCTATTTCTTCCTTGGCGGAATGGCCCTGCTGGTGCTGGTCGATATGTGGTCGGTAGATAAAAGATTCCTTAACGACAACAATTTTGTGAACAAACAGGCTGCCAAAGAACCTTTTAAACCTACCCTCGCCGACCAGATCATCATGCAGGATACTCAGAAATATTACCGGGTGCTCAACCTTACCGTCAACCCCTTCTCCGATGCAAGTACATCATATTTCCATAAATCCATTGGAGGTTACCATGGGGCAAAAATGAAACGCTATCAGGAGCTTATCGAAAACCAGATTTCAAAAAATAACATGTCGGTTCTTGATATGCTCAATACAAAATACTTTATCGTTCCTGATAAAAAGCAGGGACCTGTTCCTCAGCGCAATCCTGGAGCGCTTGGCAATGCCTGGTTTGTCGATTCCATAAAAATCGTGCCCGATGCCAATGCCGAAATGGCCGCACTCACCTCTTTCAACCCAGCCAACCTGGCCATCGTGGATCAAAAGTATTCATCACTCCTGAAAGATTTCACCACGGGCAGGGACACTGCCTCCAGGATTGTCCTTACATCCTATGCCCCCAACAAGCTGGATTATGCGTACCATGCTTCGAAAGAACAGCTGGCCGTATTTTCTGAAATATATTACAAGGACGGATGGGATGCTTTCGTCGATGGAAAACCAGCCCCTCACTTCAGGGTCAACTATGTGCTGAGAGCCATGATGCTGCCTGCTGGTTCACACCAGGTGGAATTCCGGTTCGAACCAAAGGCATTCTATACAGGCAATAAGGTGTCGCTGGCTTGCTCCTCCATACTGATGATTTTCGTCCTGCTGATGCTTGGCAGTGCCTTGTATGCAGAACTGAAGAAAAAGCCATCGCCTGAAGAGGCATAAATGACAGAGGCCCGGCAGAACCGGGCCTTTATTACTTTCAGCATTAAACGCAGTCCCTATTTGAACAGCCCGTGAATCTCGGCATTGATCTTGTCAATGACCACGCTCAGGTGCTCAGGATTCTCGGGGAAGTTGTGATTGTCAACATCCACCGCGATGATCTTGCCCAGGTTATAGGCGGTGGCCCATGATTCATACCGGTCGTTCAGTTTTTTGAGGTAATCCAAACGGATCGAGGATTCGAATTTCCTGCCCCTTTGCTGGATCTGCTTTACCAGGGTGGGAATGGATGCCCGCAGGTAAATAATCAGGTCGGGAGGGGATATGAGCGAACTCATCAGGTTGAACAGGGTGAAGTAATTCTCAAAATCGCGGGTGGACATGAGTCCCATTGAATGAAGATTGGGCGCAAAAATATA
>JAKAMP010000433.1 GCA_021812865.1 Bacteroidota bacterium
CTAAAACCGTATACAAACTGAAATCAAAAGGTACACCCTCCACCGCCAATCCCTGATTGCCGGAAGGACGGACTGTGATTGCTTTACCTAAGCGCCTGATGGATTTTTCGTGCATTTTGTGCTATACAGCGTATGAAAAACCTTTGCCATTAAACCAGTGTGTTCAGTGGAATTTTCTTCCTACCTTCATACCACTCAAAATAGGTACAAGGACCATAAAATGAAACAATCAATTTTAACCATATGAAACGGGCATATATTCAGAACTTCGAAGGAAATTCACGCGTCATGCTGCAGAGGGAATCCGGGCATTTTACAAGTAAGATTCAAATATCCAAATGGACAATACTGACCCTGGCGGTGACATTCATGGCTTCAGAATGGACTAATGCAAAAGCCGAAACTGGAGAAACTACGGTAAAATCAACCATTTCCGATGTAACCGTGTTTCTTTCCGGAGCACAGGTTACGCGTACAGCACAGATCAGCTATGCCCCGGGAAGCAATACCTTCGTTTTTGCCGGTTTACCACAGAACATCAACCCGCAAAGTCTGCAGGTGAAGGGCACAGGCAATTATACTATACTGTCAGTAACTCAACGGATAAACTATTTGATGAGCCGCCAGAAATCAACGGGTATCAAAGCCCTTGAAGACAGCCTCCAGGATCTGAATAACCAGCTCAGTCTGCAACAGGCCATGCTCAAGGTGACCCAGGAAGAGGAAAATTTTCTCCTCGCCAATAAATCCATTGGCGGGCAAAATACAGGGGTGAACGTGAATGATTTGAAACTGGCAGCCGACCTGCTCAGGAGCAGGCTTACAGAAACCGGCAAGATGAAAATAAAGTACAACCTGGAGATTGCCAGCCTGAATGAAAAAATCAACAGGATCAAGAACCAGTTGAATGTGCTGAATGCCTCCAATGCCCCCACCAGCGAGGTGGTTATCGTTGCATCTGCCCGGAATGCAGGAGACGGCACCCTCAGCCTCAGTTACCTGGTTCAGGATGCGGGTTGGACTCCCGAGTACGACCTTAGGGCCATCGATGTGAAAAACCCGGTGGAACTGACATATAAAGCCAATGTTTACCAGAGCAGCAACGAAGACTGGAAAAATATAAAACTCACCGTTTCAACCGGAAATCCGGCCCTTGAAGGGACCAAACCCGAGCTGCAGCCCTGGTACCTCTCATTCCTTGATTTTTATCCCGTGAAAGGACGTATGCTGTATAACGCTCCTTCTGCCGTGATGATGGAAAAGAAAGAAGTTTCCCGTGAAGATGCTGGCAGCTCATCCGGACTGGTTCAGGTTACAACAGGACAAACTACAGCTTCATTTGCTATTTCTATACCTTATACTATTCCCAGCGACGGGAAAAAGTACACCGTGGAAATCCAGAAGAACACCCTCCAGGCATCGTATGAATATCAATGCGTTCCTAAACTTGATCCCGATGCCTTTCTCATTGCCCGGATCACCGGCTGGGAAAGCCTGAACCTGCTGTCGGGCGACATGAGCCTTTTCTTTGAAGGAACCTTCGTGGGCAAATCGGCTCTCGATATGCAGAATACCAACGACACCCTGGATATTTCCCTCGGCAGGGATAAAAACATTGTGATCAAACGCGAGAAGAAGAAGGAATTCTCGGGCACACAGTTCCTTGGTAACAATCGTAAGGAAACCCGTGCATTCGATATCAGTGTGAGAAACAATAAAAAGCAGGAAGTGAAACTCCTGGTGCTTGACCAGGTGCCGGTTTCCACTAACAAGGACATTTCGGTAGATATTTCCGAGATATCGGGCGCTAACCTAAACAAGGAAACCGGAGAGCTTCGCTGGGAATTGACACTACAACCGGGCGACAGTAAAACCATGCGCATGGCCTACGAGGTGAAATACCCAAAGGATAAAAAAGTGGTTCTTGAGTAATACACACTATTTCCCAAAAAGACTGTCACTACCGGCAGTTTTTTTTTGACATTTATCCCTCTTTCTATACAAGGCCCACTTTCTCTTACACCTTCAGAAAAATCTTCTTTTTATAGAGAAAATAGAGGAAAATCCAACCGGCTGCGGTATAGGCAGTTGCCCCAAGAAATGGCACCCATGAAGCAGGGAAAAGCTCAATCAGTCCGCCAAACAAAAATTTAGCCGCATATTGAAAATCAATTACCCGGTGAGCCAGGTAAATGGTGATAGAGTTCATGCCGATCACCACGAAAAAGGTCGTCCATTTTTTGAAGCCCCATACATCGATCACCGTGTAGAAAATAGTGAACAGAAGAAGGCTCAATCCACCCACAAAGCAAACGAATGAACTGGTCCACAGGTTTTTGTTGATGGGGAATGCCAGGTTCCATATCCTTCCGATAATCATGAATGCAATAGCTGCCAACGCCATATATAAAACCTTTCTCATGGGTTTCCCGGCATCTTTTGGCGACATAACGAACTGGCCTGTGAGCATCCCCATCAGCGCGGTCGATATGGCAGGAATGGTGCTGAAAATGCCTTCCGGATCGTGAATGGTGAGATACAGCTTCCCGGGCATCAGCAATCGGTCGATTAAGCCCGTAAGGCTGCCTTCCATGGAAAACGGATCGTGGGCCCCCAGGTCGTGGGCAGGGAACAGCAGCAAGGCAAACCAATAGAAGAAAAGCAATCCCCAGAACCATACCAGCCGTATTCCCACCTTTTTTGTATTCATGAAAATGAGCGCTGCAAACATCCAGGCCAGACCGATTCTGCCCAACACGCTACCATACCGCATATTGGCAAAATCAAAACGAATGGCATTGTTATAGATGATCCCAAGCAGCACTAAGAGGAGTCCGCGTTTGATTACATGAATGTACAATGCCTTCCGGTTTTCATGACCATGGTAGCGCTTGGCCAGGGAGAAAGGGAAAGAAATTCCGGCGATGAAAAGAAACAGGGGGAATATCATATCGTAAAAATGAAACCCGTTCCATGCCATATGTTCAAGCTGCGAACCCCACCATTGCATAATGGGCCAGCCGGTAAGCGAGGCAAGCGCAATGAAAATGGCCTCGCCACCCATGATCCAGAACATATCGAACCCCCTCAGGGCATCCAGTGAGAGCAGTCGCTTTACTTCAGGTTTGTTTTCGCTTTCCATGAACGTATAGTTTTATTGAAGTTAGAATTCAAAAATAAGAATTTTTATTTCCTGTGAATCCTGAATGTACTGTAAATCCATCGGGAGTCAACTTAAATCGGGAGAACATTCCAGGTTCGCTGTATTTACTGCATTTGTTGACGGAATTTCATTCCCAGGAAAATATTTTTTGATTTTTGATGCCATTTTTTGACCCCTGGGGTATTAACCATAAAGCAGGTAGAAATGATCAGACATATTTCAA
>JAKAMP010000434.1 GCA_021812865.1 Bacteroidota bacterium
TGTTTAAGATTCAGCAAGCGCATCAATCATGCCTTCAATCTGGGCATTGGTAAAGCCTGCAAGATCGATGGCATCGGTGGGGCACACGGGAGTGCACATTCCACAACCTTTGCAATTGGCCTCATTGATCCTGGCTACTATACGTCCTTCATACTCCGATTCAACAATGGCGTCGAACGGACAAGCTTCGAAACAATTGGCGCAGATTTTACAGGCAATAGGATTGATCCTGGCAAGGATAGGTTCGAGCATCAATTCTCCCTTGGTGAGAATGGAATTTGCTTTGGCTGCAGCAGCCTGCGATGAATTCAGCGTTTCAAGAATATTTTTTGGTCCCTGCGAGGCGCCGGCAATGAAAACCCCGTCGATCACGGTTTCTACGGGACGCAGCTTCATGTGGATTTCGTTGAAGAAGTTATCCCTTCCCACCGGCAACTTTAGCAGCCTGGTAAGGCTTTCATTTTTACGGGGCACCATTGCGGTAACGAGCACGATCAGGTCGGCCTGGGCTTCGATTGTTTTTCCGGCCGACAGGACGTCATTCACCTTGATGAAGGTCTGTTTCCCTCTTTTTTCCACTGCAGGAATATTGTCGAGGTTAAACTGGATATAAATATCCCCGTTCTTCGATGATTCTTCATACAGCAGTTCCTGCTTGCCATAGGTTCGGATTCCCCTGTTGTAATGCAGGTTGTTAATATTCCCGAATTTCCTTCGTGCCTGAATGGAAGCATGGATGGCAGCGGTGCAGCAGTATCGTGAACAGTATTTGTTATCGCCTTCATTATCCTGGCGGCTTCCCACGCAATAGATATAGGCAATGCTTTTTATTTTTTTGCCGTTGTACACAAGCTCTGATCCGCTCTCCTTAAGCAGTTTGTTGAACTTTGGCAGGGTAATGACATTGTCGGATGTTCCGTAGCCATATTCATCCTGAACCGGTTCATAAGTATCGAAGCCTGTGTTGATGACAAACGCACCCACGTGCAGGGTAAGGGTTTCATTAGCCACCTTCACACTGATGCTGAAGTTGCCGATACCGCCCTTTTTTTCTACCAGTTCTGCCTGGGTGAAAAGCCTGATGTTCGACCGCTTTTTAACCTCAGAAAGCAGGTTTGCTATAAGATCTTTGCCCTCCATATCGGTGGTGAACAGGGGTCCGTAACCAGCCACATGTCCGCCAACGGTCGCTTCCTTTTCAATAAGATATACCTCGGTACCCATATCGGCCAGGGAGATAGCCGAACGCATGCCTCCAATACCCGCCCCGATCACGGCCACTGCGTTCACTGCTGGGATTTTCATTGAAGTGAGCGCCTTCGATTCGGATGCCCTGGCAATGCCGGCTTTCACCAGCAGAATGGCTTTATCGGTGGCGCCCATGGGATGGTCGGAATGAGCCCAGGAGCTCTGTTCTCGGATGTTTACCTGCACATAATTATAGGGATTCAACCCTGCCCGCTGAGCAACACCCCTGAAAGTAGGAACGTGGAGCTTGGGAGAGCAGGAGGCAACAACGATGGCGTCGAGCTGGTTGGTTTGAATATCTTCCACCATCTCCTTTTGCGATGAATCGGAACAGGCAAACATGGTGTTCTTCAGCAAATACACATTTGCTTCATCCTTCACTGCATCTTTTACTTTTTGAATGTCAACATAGTCGGAAATATTTCCGCCGCAATGACAAACATATACACCTATTTTTTTCTTCATGATTGTAGCTTTAAATAACCTGATGTTTCAGCTGCAGCGGCGCCTGCCGACATGATCGTGTCGGGAATGTCCATGGGCGCAGTAGCCGTTCCTGCAACAAACACTCCCTCGATGGAAGTAGTGGCAGGGCTTAACATAAGATCGGGCTGTTTGATAAAGTTTGAAGGATCAAGTTCCAGTTTTTCATTTTTGAATACCTCTGTAATGGCAGGATTGGCGAGCAAACCTACCGACAGTACCACCAGGTCGTGTTCTGTTTCGGTTACCTTCCCGGTGGAAAGGTCTTCATACCTAACGATGAGGTTCCCGTTTTCTTTTTCCTTCACGGTAGCCACTTTCCCTTTGACATAATGTGCGCCCATTTCCCTGGCCTGCAGGTAAAATTCATTGTAGCCCTTACCAAAGGCCCTGATGTTGATATAATACATGGTAATATCGGCCATGGGCAGCGCCCCCATAAGCAATTGTGCCTGCTTGGTCGAATACATGCAGCAAACCTGCGAGCAGATTCCGTTTCCGCAGGTATTGTCGCGTGAGCCTGTGCAGAAGATGTAGGCGATCTTGTCGGGCGTCTTTCCATCGGATGGCCTTAAAATATTATTGAAGGGACGGGTCGGGGCCAGCTGCCTTTCCATCTGCATGGAGGTGATCACGTTCTTGTATAGCCCGAAACCATATCGTGGGATAAGGGTGGGATCGAAAAGGTTAAAACCGGTCGCCAGGATAACTGATTTGACCCTGACCCGGACCGTTTCCTCTTTCTGGCTGAAATCGATGCAGTTGGAAGGGCATTTCTGTTCGCAAAGACCGCAGAGCATGCAGTTTTCGATGTCGATCAGCGCCACCCTTGGATTGGCAATATTGAAAGGTATATAAATTGCTTTCCTGGCCACCAGGTTGAACTGGAACTGGTCTTCCACTATGGCAGGGCATGCTCTTTCACATTCCTGGCAACCCGTACAGCTTTTTTCGTTGATATAGCGGGGATGTCTTTTCAGGGTCACAGCAAACAAGCCGTCACTTTCCCTGAAGATGCTTTCGGCTTCGGTAAGGGTAAATAGGGTAATATTGGGATGCCTGGCTGTTTCTGATACTTTGGGTGTGGTAATACAGGCTGCGCAATCGAGGGTGGGGAATACCTTGCTGAGCAGGATCATCTTACCGCCGATAGAGGGTTCCTTTTCGATAAGCAGAACCCTGAAGCCCATATCGGCCAGCTTAAGCGCCGATTCTTCGCCCGCAATGCCCGCCCCGACAACCAATA
This sequence comes from Bacteroidota bacterium, assembly GCA_021812865.1. Classification (GTDB taxonomy): domain Bacteria; phylum Bacteroidota; class Bacteroidia; order Bacteroidales; family JAAYUG01; genus JAKAMP01. Next base: position 2,978 of record JAKAMP010000434.1, read on the forward strand.
CATCGAAGTCGGTTATTTGCTCAAACTCATTCTTTGTTGGCATATTGAATATTTTAATAGGAGAAATCTTCAACCGTAATATTTCTTTGAATTGTGCTTTCCTGCGATGGTTACAGGCATAATCTATCCATGAAGGCAAGTCTTTGCCTTTGCACCCTTTGGCCACCGCTGTAATGAAAATCAAAGAAGAGCGGAGAATATCGATTCTTCCGCCTACCATGATTGTCTCAGACTGTTTGAACCTCTTTTGTTGGTGCTTTAAGGGTTTGCAGCTCTTTCATAAAGGCAGATACATGCTTTACAAACGGATCGGCGCAAACCGAGCAGATGGCAGCCATCTTCAACTGCGATGGTTTCAGTCCTTTTTCCTTCATCATCTGGTGAGTGGCCTGTACGATGGCCGAT
>JAKAMP010000435.1 GCA_021812865.1 Bacteroidota bacterium
TCCGATCTAAACGCGGTGGCATATCGATGAATTTAGCCAGTCGGAACTGAGCAAAATGAATGCTTTTCATGTACAGGGACTGTTTTACCATGCGGGTACTTTTATTCCCTTGCTGCCTATGGATGTGAAGGTTTCGATCCAGGACGTACAGTTTTATAAACAGAAATTCTACAAGCTGAGCGAATATTTCGATCAACCTGCGGTTCAGTTTGAAGTATATGCATGGACGCCGGCTACTTCCAAGACTCCGAAGGCCACTGTGAAGGAGAAAGATCAGAAAGAAGAAAAAAAGCCTTTTCATCCTAATCAGAAGAATATTCCTGAAGTGGATCTTCATATTGAAAAACTCGATCCTGGTTGGAAAAATCTTCAGCCGCAGGATATCCTGAATATTCAGATGGGAAGGTTCCGCGATTCTATGGCACAGGCATTGCAGGAGCGCTGGAAGCAGGTGGTGTTTATCCATGGAGTGGGAGATGGGCGGCTGATGTTCGAAATAAGGAAACTCATTGATTCGCAGTATCCCGATGCCCGTTACCAGGATGCATCCTATATTGAATACGAGTATGGGGCAACCCTCGTTTTCCTGGAACATTAACATTTAAAGATATTGCAGCAGGTGGTTCTGTCGTTCGCCTTTGGCGGAAGGAAAGTCCGGACAACACAGGGTGCCAGACCTCCTGCAAAGAGGATGTCTGTGAAGGCATAGAAGCAGAACAGAGAACAAACGCCGGGTTTAGGCCCGGCAAGGGTGAAAAGGCGGGGTAAGAGCCCACCGTTCCGGGTGAAAACACCGGAAGCCGTCTGCCTTCTGGGTTGAAAGACCACGTATATCCCGATTTCCCGGTGTGAAACCGGGAAACAGTGCGGCCCGTGCTGATGCCGGTTATGCCGGCCATCGGGAGGGGTAGGTCGAAAAGATAAATGACAGAAATCCACTGGTAACAGGGGATACAGAATCCGGCTTACAAGCCTGCTGCAAAAAAGAATCCCGGTGCTTAGGCGCCGGGATTTGTTTTTTTATCCTTTATTCAATAATTGCTGGTTAGAGGCAAGCATTTCGTAAGGATAAACAGATTCTTAACTTATAACCTGAAACCTTAAACCAGAAACAAGAAATGAATTTTGTTTTGCCCCTGTATCCGGTATTATTCGCCAATAGCCAACTGCCAAAGGCTAACAGCGTTGAAAAATGTTCTTCTATTTCAGATTTTAATGCAATGGATTTTGAATTTCAGATCTTTTGAAAATCTGAACATTCATTTTCAGTTCTGTCCGCCGGCAGCTGGTTTTGCAAATATAGCATTGTCAACGGGTACATCAAACTGAATGGTGTCATAGGTCATTTCTATGCCAGGCTGGCCGTTTGCTGATTGCGACATCTTGAATGGCATCTTGATACCGTTCACATCACGGTAATCGCTGAAGACTGTTTCAGCGTCAACCGTCTGTCCCTGGGCAAGTACTGAGGTTTTTGTCTTAAGAATGAGAAAATTGTTGGCATCCAGGAAATAGTTGTATACATTATTGTCCTTGGTGGTTACCTTGATATTATACACCGGCGTGCCGTCCATATCTTCCTTTCCAACCAGCTCAACTTTCCGTCCATTATTTTTCCAGTCAAACAGCATTCCGTCAATGCCCTGTTCTTTGGCGCTTTTAACCTGTTCTTCCGGAAGATCCTGCGGATCGGGGGAGGTGAAAGGAACTATAGCCCATCCTTTTTCGCCGTCAAAGGCAGAAATGATCTTCATACCCTGAACTTCGACTTCGGTGTATGACATGTTGGGCCTTTTCCTGATAACAGTCAACGGAAATTCCATACCCATCTGGAATCCTTTTCCTGTCATCTTGGTAGATTGAACTTTACTGAGTTTATCCTGTCCAACGGCATTGTAGTACTTATCCAGAACTTGTTCAATGGTCAGATCCTGTGCAAGAATAATTCCTGCGGCGAATAATCCGAAAAGGGATAATACGAGTTTTTTCATGTTCGTAAAAATTGGTTAGTGAATTGATTATCTGCGGTATAAATTGTGTTTGTGGAGCAGTTGAAAATTACTCTCCTTCTATGTCTTTAACCACGGCCCTGAGCTTGACCAGTTTTTCCATCAAAGGTTCAAAAAGGTCGAGGTGCAGCATATTGGCTCCGTCCGATTTGGCATGAGCAGGATCGGGATGGGTTTCGATGAACAAACCATCCACCCCCACAGCTATCCCTGCACGCGCTATGGTTTCGATCATTTCCGGCCTTCCTCCGCTAACGCCACTCAGTTGGTTCGGTTGCTGCAGGCTATGCGTAATGTCCAGAACCACAGGAAACCCGGTTTCCTTCATCTCCATAATTCCCCGGTAATCCACTACCAGGTCCTGGTACCCGAACATAGTTCCCCTCTCCGTAAGCATTACATGGGGATTTCCGGTATCAGTCACCTTCCTGGCTGAAAACTTCATGCTGCCGGGAGCCAAAAACTGACCTTTTTTAATATTTATATACTTGCCTGTCTGGGCTGCTGCTACAAGAATATCCGTTTGCCGGCTCAGAAATGCCGGAATCTGTAAAATATCTGCATGCGCTGCGGCAATATCCGCCTCCTCAGGTGTGTGTATGTCGGTAACTACAGGCACTCCAACCTGATTCCTGACTTTTGACAATATTTCCAGCGCCTTTTCGTCGCCTATCCCCATAAAGGAATCCGATCTTGAACGGTTTGCTTTACGGTAGGAAGCCTTGAATACAAAGGGTATTTTCAACCGGTCGGTCACCTTTCTGATCTCCTCAGCGATGGCAAGGGTGATCTTTTCTCCTTCCACCACACAGGGGCCCGCAAGCAGGAAAAAATTCCCGCTGTCGAGATACTTGATATAGGGCAAGTCCTTTAACGCTTTTAACATATGCCGGTTGATTTGACTGTTGATCAGAAAATTTGGAAGGATGAAGTTAACCATTTCCTCCCAATCTTTTTCAGAAACCGGTTCAAATATTTATGGCCCGGGATGGTCTGTTGCTGCCCGGCTTCAGTAATTATATTTTTCCCTCCAGAATTTACTAAGCCTGATTCGCATCTCTTCTTCCCTTTGATTTTCTCCCGGTTCATAGAAAACGGTACCCTTCAGATAATCTGGAAGAAATTCCTGGTCTGTGAAATGATCCGTGTAATCGTGGGCGTATTTATAATCCTTTCCATATCCAAGCTCTTTCATCAGCGAGGTGGGTGCATTCCGGATATGAAGAGGCACACTCAGGTCGCCCGTTTCCCTTACCTTGGCCAAAGCATTGTCTATGGCCATATACGATGAATTGCTCTTGGGCGAATTGGCCAGGTAAATTGCGGCTTCTGCCAGAATAATTCTTGCTTCTGGCATTCCGATCACAT
>JAKAMP010000436.1 GCA_021812865.1 Bacteroidota bacterium
TTTGACAGCACTGAGTTCAGGCGTTCGGGGTCACCTGCAAAGTCAATGGCATAGGTATTGGATTTGTAGGTTTGCCTGATTTCGTCGATGTTACCGCTGAGAATGGCCCTGGATTTGTTGATGAGGGTGATGTGATCGCACAGCTCTTCAACTGAGGCCATGTTATGGGTAGAGAAGAAAATGGTTGTGCCCTTTTCTTTCAGGGATAGGATTTCCTCCTTGAGCATATTCTGGTTGATAGGGTCAAATCCGCTGAAAGGTTCATCGAAGATCACGACCTTTGGTTCATGCAGGATAGTGGTTACAAACTGAACTTTCTGCTGCATGCCTTTGGAGAGTTCTTCCACTTTTTTCCCCCACCAGCTTTGCATTTCAAACTTTTCGAACCAGTATTTAAGCCTTTTTATGGCATCTGCTTTTGAAAGACCTTTCAACTGGGCAAAATAGATGGCTTGTTCTCCTACCTTCATTTTGCGGTACAACCCTCTTTCTTCGGGAAGGTATCCGAAATGGGATACATCTTCTGTGGTCATTCTCCGGCCCATGAATTTGATTTCCCCTTCATCGGGAGCGGTAATCTGAGTGATGATGCGGATGAGTGTGGTTTTTCCCGCACCGTTCGGACCGAGGAGCCCGTATATGCTTCCTTCGCCTACGGACAAACTGACACGGTCCAGGGCTAGCTGTGTGGCATATCGTTTTACCACACCATTGGCGCTGAATATTTCCATGAATATTGAGTTGGTGAAAATAAATACCGAAAGTAGCTAAAAAAGCTATTCCTTATTCAAAGTAACCTCTCATCCGTTCAAAAAAGGTTTTGTCGGATGCATCGGGTTGGGGTTTGAAGTTTTCAGATTCGAGCAGTTTTTCGAGAATTTTTTTCTCGTCGCGCGACAGGTTTTTGGGAACCCATACATTTACACGCACGAGCAGGTCGCCCTTTCCGTACCCGTTAATATCGGGAACGCCTTTACCGCGTATTCGAAGAATCTTTCCTGCCTGAGTACCGGGTTCCACTTTTATTTTCACGTTGCCATCGACGGTGGGAATCTCTGTAGGGGTACCCATGGCAGCTTCGGGAAAGCTTAGAAAAAGATTATAATATAAGTCATTGCCATCACGAACCAGCTCGGGATGCGGTTCTTCCGTGATCATCACCAGCAGGTCGCCGTTAATACCACCCCGGCGGGCAGCATTTCCTTTTCCTGCCACGGTGAGCTGCATTCCTTCGCCGACACCGGCGGGTATGTTGATGGATATCACTTCCTCGCCTTTGACAATGCCTTCGCCGTAACAAGTGGTACATTTGTTCTTGATCACCTTCCCATCGCCGCCGCAGTTTGAACAGGTGGTGGTGGTCTGCATTCTGCCCAGGAACGTGTTGGTGATCTGGGTAACCTGCCCTGAACCATGGCATACGGGGCATTCCTGGAGACCCGAACCCTGTGCGGCACCGGTACCGTCGCAACCGGTGCAGGGCACATATTTATTAACTTTCAATTTCTTCTCCACCCCGTTCACCACTTCCTTCAGGTTGAGTTTAACCTTCACCCTGAGGTTGCTGCCCTTGTTTACCTGTCTGCCTCTCCGGGTACTGCCGAATCCGCCGAAACCGCCAAAATGTCCACCAAAGATATCCCCGAAATGTTCGAAGATATCGTCCATGGTCATTCCTGCGCCTGAAAAGCCACCTCCGCTGGCAGCTCCACCCACACCGGCATGGCCAAACTGGTCATATCGCTGCTTCTTCGCTTCATCGCTCAATACTTCATACGCCTCAGCCGCTTCCTTGAATTTTTCTTCCGCTTCCTTATTGCCTTGATTTTTATCAGGGTGAAACTTCAGAGCCTGCTGCCTGTATGCTTTTTTGATCTCCTCTTTGGTTGCATTCCGTGAAACGCCCAGTACTTCGTAATAATCGCGCTTGGCCATAGGGCTTAATGGTTAGTTTTGTGTTGAATCGGTCTGTGGATCCCGGTACTCGCCGACAACCACTTTTGCATGCCTGATAATTTTATCATTCAGGTAATAGCCTTTTTCTACCACATCAATAATGAGGTTGTGTTTTTCCTTTTCTGAAACCGGCATTTTTGCTACCGCGTCATGCAATTCGGCATCAAAAGGCAGGTTCAGGGCGCCGATCTCCTTTATCCCTCGCTGCGAAATGAATTCCCTGAATTTATTGTAAATCAGCATAACGCCTTCCTTGATGGCATCGGGCTCTTTTATATCGGTGAGATGGGCGAGCGCCCGTTCAAAGTTGTCTACCACAGGGAGAATTCCCGAAAGCACATCCTCTCCGGCCGACTTGATCAATTCCGCCCTTTCCCGTATGGTACGTTTCCGGTAATTGTCGAATTCTGCTGAGAGCCTCAGGTATTTATCCTGCAGTTCATTGATTTTCTGATCTTTGCTATCTTCAGCACTGCCCTGGGCCGGGGTTTCTTTTGCAATGTCCTTTGCTTCTGCATACACTTCGGCAGCCTGTTCCGTCACATTTTTTTCCTGCTCTTTTGTTTCATGGTTTTCAGGCGCTGCATCATTCTGGTTCATGATTTCCTCCGGTGACATATCTGGTTGTTCGCTTTGATTTTTCTTAATTCTTTTCATCATCTGCAAAAAAGTATATTTTTCCTCATAAATGTGTGTGCAAGTGAGCAAATTTTCTGCCAGAACCTATTGTTGGACAAAATGGCAGGAAAAGATATTGCGGGCGTTACATTCTGGCTGTGGCAGAAAAGGGGGAGATCCGGCAGGTCAATCTTTAAGCAGGCTGTAGAGCTTTGTATCCAGGGCATCTCCACGAAGATCAGTGGCGATGATCTTGCCGTTCCCATCGAGGAGAAAATTTGAGGGAATCCCCTGTACCTGGTAAAGTTCTGCCGGAGCCGATTGCCAGTACTTGAGATCGCTCACCTGTGAAGGCCAATAAAGATTGTCTTCCTTGATGGCACTGATCCAGGATTCCTTGTTTCGGTCGAGGGAAACGCTGTAGATGGAAAATCCCGAACCATTGACAAATTCTTTGTTCCTGTATTTTGTGTAGGCAGCAACAAGGTAGGCGTTTTCGGCCCGGCAGGGCGGGCACCAGGAAGCCCAGAAATTTACCAGGACGATCTTGCCACGGAGAGAAGAAAGGGTAATGATTTCATCTTTAGGCGAGGTACATTTGATTTCGGGCCCAACCTTTCCGATTTCAGGAACTTCGGTTATTTCAGGGGTTACAGCAACAGCGACTTTTTCTTCCTTTACTTTGCTGCTGCAGGCTGTACCAAGCAGAATGAGGATAAATAGCAGGGATGTATGATTCAACCTGCCTTTCATAGAATCTCTTCGCGCTTTGTTT
>JAKAMP010000437.1 GCA_021812865.1 Bacteroidota bacterium
CCAGCAGCGTGAGGCATGCGGGTGAGGGATACGTGTCGGGGTTCAGCACCCACACCAGTGGCTCGTCGCCCTCGGCCGCCAGGCGATTGCTGCCCCCGGCAGAGCCGAGGTTGGCGTCGAAGAAGGTGTACGTGACCGTCGCGATGCCGTCGAGCTCCGCGGCCAGCGCCGCCACCTGCGCGTCGTCGATGGTGCGCGTGGGCGCACAGTCACCGATGGCCACCTTCGCCGGGAACATTTTCCCTTTTCTTTTAACCCATACCGAACCCATTTCCACATCGGAAGGAGCAGAAAAAGGCATTCCTGCCGTTATCCCGCTATCCTTTGCATTTCGCTGAGAAAATCCGCCCATAGGTGCGCCCGTAGAAGGCATTCCCTGCTGCATTCTGCCTCCCCTTGTGCCAGCGCCCTGCATTCCCTGGGAATATTTGCCATTCATATTTTTATGCTGCATGCTGTCCGGACCTTTCATCAGTTCGGCCAGAAGTTTTTCGTTGGTCGGTTTGAAAAGAAGCGCTTTGCTGGGAATCAAAAGAACATCGTTTGCTTCCTGTGTATTGATCGTGATGTTGGCCGTCATCCCTGGCATCAGTTTCAGATCGGGGTTCGGAGCCTGAATCACCACGGTATAAGTCACCACATTGTTCGAAGTAACTGGTTCAAGACGTACCTGCGTGACCTTGCCTTTGAAAGTGAGATCAGGATAAGCATCTACCGTGAAGGTAACTTTGTCATCATTCTTAACCTGACCTATATCGGCCTCATCCACGCTGGCCTGCACCTGCATCTGGGTAAGGTCATTGGCTATGGTGAAAAGCTTAGGTGTGCTGAAACCGGCCGCTACGGTCTGTCCCTCGTTTACTGCACGGTCAAGAACAGTGCCGTCTACCGGCGAATAAATGGTGGCATAGTTCAGATTGATCTGTGCCCTCTGAAACTGGCTCTGTACTGACTTGAGATTTGCTTTTGCCGTCTGGTAATTGAACAATGCCTGGTCATAATCGCTTTGCGAAACCAGATTCTTGTCGTAAAGGGGTTTGAGCCGGTTGAAATTTGCTTCCTGGTAGGTGAGTTGGGCTTTGGCATTCTCCATGGCTGCTTCTGCATCGTTCATGCCGGCAATTAGGGGCGTCTTATCCATTTCGGCCAGAACTTCGCCTTTCTTTACCTTGGAATTGAAATCAACATAGAGTTTCTTTATGATCCCGGAAACCTGCGTACCCACATCCACCGTAATGATGGCCGAAACCGTTCCGGTAGCTGTGACGGAATTGCTGATATTGCCTTTTTCAACAACAGCCGTTTCATAGTGATATTCATTTTTGTTCCTTTTGGCTGAAACCATGAAGGCTATGATGATCCCTGCAACGGCTACCACAGCAAAACTGATAATCAATGCTTTCTTTTTCATTGTATGGCGCTTTAAAATGTTTCTGAATAAGGGTTTATTTATAATGTGAGCGGTAATCCCTTGTAAAAATCAAGGGTTTTATGGCTGAATATCAGGTTGTATTTCGACTGGAGCAGTGTGCTTTCGGCGGTGATCAGGGAAGTTTTCTGCACCAGGAAATCGACCGAGTTGATCATACCCTGGCTGAATTTTTCGGCAGCCACGGCATACGATTCTTCGGCAGCCTTATAGCCTTCCAGGCTGGCATCGTATTGCTTTTCGGCCGAGGAAACATTCACACATGCTTGTTCAATGGCCTTCCTTAACTGGTTCCTGGTATTGATATCAGACAGTTTTGAGTTTTCCACACCAATCTGTGCCAGTTCTACATTCGATTTAAGTTGTCTCCTTTGGTAAATAGGTATAGAAAGCGATAATCCAATGCTGGGCGTAATGCGGTTCGAGAACTGATCTCCAAATGAAATACCTGACAGGGAATTGGCATAACCTGTGCCCAGACCTGCATTCATGGAAAGGGCGGGCAGGTAATTTGCTTTTGCAATTTTCACACCCAGCTCGGAGGCTTGTACCATAAGCTTTGAGCTCTGTATCTCTGGTCTGTAACCCAAAGCAGACAAATAAATAGAATCTGAGTTCAGGTTCGGGTTTTGCCTGATCAGCGCATCAATATTGGGATGGGCAATCCTGAAGGTATCATTTACAGGCAGCTCCATGAATTGCATAAGCGTTACCCGGTTTATGGCAAGCTGGCTCTCTGCATTGGCAAGGGTTTGCTTTTCCGCTGCCAGTTGCGACTTCACCGTTAAGTAATCTGACTGGGCAATGGAACGAAGCCTCAGTCGCTCCTCGGCAAGGCTCAGCTGACTTGTGGTTGCCTCCACCTGGTTGCGGCTGTTCTTCACCTGCTCCTCCGAGTAGAGTACCTGCAGATAGGCATCCATAATGTTCAGGCTTATGGTCTGCCTCATGGCATCGGCATCAAACTGGGCAGCCTGCGTATTGAGTCCCGATTGCTGAATATTGTAATTAATTCTTCCCCCATTGTAAAGAGTAACATTGGAACTCAGCGATACGTTCGTATTGTTTGAAGCGCCATAGCTGCCATATTGCATCAGCTGATTCAGCGATTTGCTCCATGAAAAGTTCTGACTAACCGAAGCATCGAGCATGGGAAAGCGCTGTGCCCTCGATAATGCCTCATTGACCTGGTTCTGCTGAATGGTCAGGTTGGTTTGCCTTACCTGTACATTCTGCTTCAATGCATAATTAATGCAATCCTGCAAAGTCCAGGCTGTATCCTGCTGGCCCATAACGGCTGTATTCAGCAACCATTGGGCCGCCAGAAAGATTACCAACAGGATGTATTTCTTCGTTTTCATACTGTTCTGGTTTTTATTGATCTGTATTTGATAGAAGCTTATCATTTCCCCCCTATTTGTTTTTACTCCGGTTCTGCCCGTCCTGTATTTTTCTTTATTTCATTTTTATGTAACCTCCCTTCGGGAATACACCATCGTAAATTCGACATCAAAATTCCGACATCATTTGGCTGTTTACAAGTAAATTATACTAGCCAGCCAAAGAGCAGGATGAACTGGATCAATTTGTCGTTGTGTGTAAAAAATGCACTGGACATCGGTAAATTTTCATCTGAGCGGCAAAAATGTTCCTTTCATCGATAAAAGTTTGCCGTTCCGCTAAATCAGTAAGAAAAACAGTGGGACTACCCTACCTTCGATCCCGAAATCCAGACGGTTATGTTCGCAAAAGGAAAAAATAAATGGCTGATTACCCTGATCCACTTTCTGCTCTGGGTACTTATCATTCTGGTTCCTATGTTCCTGTTTCAGCCAAGGAACAGGAGTATACACCTGAGCAGCCAGGTTTACGGCTGGGTATTCCTCATCAGTATCTTCTAC
>JAKAMP010000007.1 GCA_021812865.1 Bacteroidota bacterium
CTGGTTACGGCCAATCAATGGGGACAATCGTTCCCCGCGATGCGCAAAGCCGATCGCATCCGCATCCGTGAAGCCATATTGATCAACAAGAAATACGGAAACCAGATATGGAAAGGCATGAACAAGATTCCTTTCACCATCCTTCTGGAAACAGATTCCTGCGAATACCTGGTAAACTGCCCTGTTCCATCGGGTGACTTCATCGATGCAGGGTATGATTCCCTCCTGCGCACGAATGTATATGTAAGAACGTCTCATTTCGGGAAGAACCTGCTCGCCACATTTCCTGCCATTGACGGACAGAACTGCATTGTAGTCGGAACCCCTGAAAATACCAGGCTGACTACTACTGCATGGATCATCACTTTGCTGCACGAGCATTTTCATCATTATACCAACAATGAAAAGAGTTACTATGCCGATGTAAACAGGCTAAAACTGTCGGGCGGAGATTCAACGGGTATGTGGATGCTCAATTACCGTTTCCCCTACGACAGCATACCGGTTGTCAAACAATACGGTAAATTTACCAGGGCGCTGGATGAAACCATAAAATCGCTTCATACTGACAGTCTGGAATACGCCTTAGAAAACTACGCCAAAATGCGATCTGCCTTCAGGAGAATGCTGAAACCTCAGGATTACCGATACTTTTCATTGCAGGTATGGCAGGAGGGCGTAGCGCGCTATACGGAATACAAGTATCTGGAGTTGATGGGCAATTACCGGCCTTCCACTGAACTGCTTGCCCTGCCTGATTTTGTGCCTTTCAACACCTACAAGGGAAAACTGTACAAAGACGAAATGTACAAATTAGTGCATGCGCCCCTGAATATATATAGGAGGGAATGCTTTTATGTTGCAGGATTTGCAGAGGCTGTTCTGCTGGACCACCTGAACCCCGGCTGGCGCAAAAATTATCTCAAACAGAAATTTTATATGGAAAAATACTGATTCCAACTATCGCCACCATCCTTTGCACATCTCGTGAAAAATTCATCCTATTTTTATGCTCCTATCCTCAATGGGAAATATCCAAAATTATGAAACGCCAAATCGTCTTTTCACTGGTCTGCTTCCTTCTGCTTCTTTCTGCATGTAAAAATCATAACCCGTCGTTCAGGGAAATCTCCCTGAATGTACTCAGAGACAAGATCGCCGGGGGTTGGGCAGGGAAAATGATCGGCGTAACCTACGGTGCACCTACTGAGTTCAAAGCCCTAGGCAATATCTTTACCGACAGTATCCTCTGGAAACCCTCCGATATAAGGGGAAGCCTCTGGCAGGATGACCTGTATGTTCAGCTTTCCTTCCTGATGACCATGGATTCATTCGGAATTCATGCACCCTCCAAAAAATTCCAGGAAATGTTCGCAACAGCGGGCTTCCCCCTCTGGCATGCCAATATGCAATCGAGAAAAAATTATTTCGACAGTATCTTTCCCCCTGCCTCCGGTAACCCGGCAAACAATATCCATGCGGATGATATTGACTTCCAGATCGAGGCCGATTATATTGGATTCATGTGCCCCGGTATGCCTAAGGAACTGGTGACCATTGCCGACAGCATAGGCCATATCATGAATTACGGGGATGGCGTTTATGGAGGTATCTTTGTTGGCTCCATGTATTCAGCCGCTTTCTTTGAAAACGATATACGGAAAATCATCGAAACAGCCTTGCAATCCATACCCTCTGGAAGTGAGTATGCACAAACTATCCGGGATGTGTTGCTCCTGCATGACCATTACCCGGATAACTGGCGCCAGGCATGGCAGGAACTGCAGCTGAAGTGGGGCGAAACCCATATTTGCGAAGCCGGTTCACCATTCAATATCGATGCAAAACTGAATGGAGCCTATATTGTAATGGGACTGCTGTACGGAAACGGCGATCCTGTCAAAACCATGGAGATCACTGTGCGCTGTGGACAGGATTCTGACTGCAACCCTGCGAATGCCATGGCTGTACTCGGAGTAATGAAAGGCTTCAGCCAGCTGCCCGATTCTCTCCGGCTTGGGGTGAAGGATGTGGGCAATTCCCTTTTCATCAACACCAGTTATTCTTTTAACAAAGCGGTTGAAACCACCATGAAGTATGCCCTTCAGCTTGTCCGCGATAACGGAGGTAAGGTTACCCTCACCCAAGCCTTGGTAAGATCAGAAAAACCAGCACCCCCACCCCTGGAAGTTTCTTTTCCGAACGTGGTATTCGATATGAACATTCCCGTAACTGACCATGCTGCCTGGAAAATGAGCACAGGATGGCAGAAATATAAAATAAGTGAAGGAAAAGACAAACCCACCGTAGTGCAGTCCGTCTGGTCTGACCAGAAAGGCGAAGCCATCTCGCTGACCTTTAACGGTAATGGCGTTTCTCTCACAGGAAACTGGCTTGGAAACTGCGGAAAAGCCGATATTATTCTCGACGGGAAAAAGGTGAAGACCATTGACTGCTGGTATTTTCACAATAAGCAGGAACACCATGGTATAAGTATCTGGCACATCCTGGGCCTTCCAAACGGAGAACACACACTCTCCATACTGGTAAGGGGAGAAAAGCGACCGGAATCAACCGGCAGCAGAATATACATCTCCGGCGCCACCATTTTCAAAGATCTTCCAAAAAAGAACGAAGGCTTCAGGTTCTCATTCGATAACTGATTGATGTGCCAAAGTTCCGGATAAGAATTACTTATCTTCCTAAAATGAGAACCATCATGGTCCCTTCATTTTGCTATGTAGCATAGTAACCATATGGCACAACTGTCATCCTGCCCACACATATTTGCTCCGAAAACGGTGAATAATCATGACGCAGGTTATACCCTGCATCCACCGATTCCTGGAAGCCCCCGTTAAAGCTGCCGAAGAATATCATGCAGAGGTATTTGATTTTCTGTTCAAATGGATTGCCGAGGCTCCCTGGCTTGACCACACCATAGATCCAAAAGTGGCGGTCCCTGTCGTCAGGACAAGAAATGAAAAAATAATGCCAATATTCTCCTTGCCTACCTCGCAGAAATGGCCCTGTACAAATTGCATTACCCGGACGATCAGCCATACCACTTGAAGAAATCCGTGCGGTTTTGAAAAATTGCGTGACTGATCCCGAATACCTGTGCTCCTCAAAAGCTGCCACCAGATACAGGGAATTGGAACACAGCAAAAAAATTGACAGTTGGGTAAAGAAAAATCTCAGCAGGTAAAGGTTCAGTCGATCTTCTTCGCATTCTCCACCTTGCTTTTCAACAGGGCAAAATCGAGCACGTCCATGATCTCCTTTACATAATGGAATTTCAAACCTTTCAGATATATATCGTTGATTTCAAGGATATCCTTCCTGTTTTCCTCTGAAAGCAGGATATCGGTGATACCGGCACGCTTCGCGGCAAGAATTTTTTCTTTAATACCGCCTACAGGAAGTACTTTCCCCCGTAAGGTGATCTCCCCGGTCATGGCAAGGCTCTTTCTCACCTTTCTCTGTGTAAGGGCCGAGGCCAGTGAGGTAACCATGGTTATCCCGGCCGAGGGTCCATCCTTGGGAATAGCCCCCTCAGGCACATGTACGTGGATATTCCATTTCTTGAAGACCTCGGGATCAAGATTCAGTACCTGGGAATGCGATTTCAGGTACTCAAGGGCAATCACAGCCGATTCCTTCATCACCTCTCCCAGGTTTCCGGTAAGGGTAAGTTTCCCTTCGCCTCGGCTCAGGCTGGTTTCGACAAACAGAATCTCTCCTCCCGCTGCGGTCCAGGCCAATCCGGTAACCACACCGGCATAATCATTATCCTGGTACTTGTCTTTCAAAAACCTGGGAGCGCCCAGGATGCTTTCAACCTCCTTAGGAGTAACGGTCTTCGCGTACTTCCTGCTGCTGGCAATCTTGTGTGCTGTTGACCGCAATATCTTCGCTATGTTCTTATCCAGATCCCTGACTCCGGATTCACGGGTATAATACTCGATGATGTATTCAATCGCATCGCGGGTAAACTCGATCTGCTGCTTCTTTATTCCATGTGCCTCTAACTGTTTGGGAATCAGGTGCCGCTTGGCTATCTCGATCTTTTCTTCGACTATGTATCCGGTCATCTCTATCATTTCCATGCGATCGCGCAAGGGAGGACTGATGGTGGAAGTGGTATTGGCTGTGGCAATGAACATGACTTTCGATAGGTCGAACTCGAGTTCGAGGTAATTATCGTAAAAAGCGCTGTTCTGCTCCGGATCAAGCACTTCCAGCAATGCCGAAGCCGGATCTCCCCTGAAATCCTGACCTACTTTATCGATCTCATCGAGCACAAACACAGGATTGGCCGACTTTATTTTCTTCAGGCTCTGCACAATCCTGCCCGGCATGGCGCCGATATAGGTTTTTCTGTGTCCGCGTATTTCCGCCTCATCGTGCAACCCACCCAGCGACATGCGGATGTATTTACGGTGCAATGCCTTGGCAATGCTTTTGCCCAGGGATGTCTTTCCAACTCCCGGAGGACCATACAGGCAAATGATGGGCGATTTCATGTCGCCCTTCAATTTAAGTACGGCCAGGTGCTCGAGAATCCTTTCCTTCACCTTCTCCAGCCCATAATGATCCTCCTCGAGAATCTTCCCTGCCCTTCGAAGGTCGAACTGGTCTTTGGTGTATTCGTTCCACGGCAGTTCCAACATGGTCTGCAGGTAATTCACATGCACCGAATAGTCGGCTGCTGCCGGATTCAACCGGTAGAGCTTATTAAGCTCCTTGTTGAACACTTCATTCACCTCCTTGCTCCACTTCTTCTTGGAGGCTTTCTTCTTCATCTCCTCGATTTCCTGCTCAACCGGGTTCCCTCCCAGTTCATTCTGAATGGTCTTCATCTGCTGGTGCAGCAAAAATTCTCTCTGCTGCTGATCCAGTTCGGTTTTTACTTTCAGCTGGATATCGTTCTTCAGTTCGAGCATTTGCAACTCGCGGGTGAGGTACTCCAGCAGGCGGATAGCCCTTTTCTTCACGTCATCGGTCTCCAGGAGCCGCTGCTTGTCACCCGAACTCAGGTCGCTGTTGGAACTGATAAAATTGATCAAAAAGGTATTGCTTTCAATATTCTTAACAGCGAAAGAAGCCTCCGGAGGTATATTAGATGAAAGCTGAATGATTTTCAGAGAGGTATCTTTAAGGGAACTCACAATGGCCTCAAATTCCTTGTCGGATTTGGCAGGTACTGTATCCTCGATCTGGCTGATCCTGGCCATGAAATAGGGCGTATCGGAAATGATCTCTTTTATCTGGAAACGCTTTTTCCCCTGAATAATCACCGATGTCCCCCCATCGGGCATCTCAAGTATCTTTACAATCTGGGCTACTGTGCCAATATCATATAAATCCTCGAACCGCGGTTCATCTTTGTTGGCATCCTTCTGTGTTACTGTACCAATAATGCGATCTTTTTTGTAATATTCACGAACCAGCTGGATGGATTTCTCCCTTCCTACCGTGATGGGAATCACAACCCCCGGGAACAGTACGGTGTTTCTAAGCGAAAGCACCGGGAGAATATCGGGAATACTCGTATTGTTTAAGGTATCCTCATCCTCCTCGGAAATAAGAGGTATAAAATCGGAATCCTCCATTGAGTTCCCGGCATACACAGGTGTTATCCTGATATCAAACTTGTCCTTCATCTGCAAATCCTCCGGCTTGTTACTGACAATATAGCAGTTTTGTCAGCATAATATGGGCATTTTATAATGCGGTATGTTTAAGCAATCGTTGTGCCATTTTTTCGCATGCATAACAAGAGATGGCGCCTTTGGTTCATCCCAATACTGCCGTTCAGGTTGAAAACCTGCATTTTTAACTGTACCTGTCTGTTCGGCTGAATTCAAACAGATCGGTAAGAATCCTCCTGTCCGATTCACTGAACTCAAGTTGCTGTTGTTTCATCATTCCATCCGCGGCTTCCAGTACTTTGTCCAGTGTATGGACCTTAAATCCCTGCGCTCCACCAAAACTGAAAGAGGGCACGTAATTTCTTGGAAAGCCTGCGCCGAAAAGGTTCACGCCTACGCCTACCACCGTTGCCGTATTGAACATGGTGTTGATTCCGCAACGGGAATAATCGCCCATCACCAGTCCACATTTCAGTAATCCGGTTTCAATGAACGACCGGGTACGGTAACTCCAGGTCTTTACAGGGGCGAAACTGTTTTTGAGGTTCGAATTGTTGGTATCAGCGCCAAGATTGCACCATTCACCGATCACTGAATTACCCAGGTAGCCTTCGTGGGCCTTGTTGGAATAACCCTGGATGATGGAGTTGTTGATCTCTCCTCCGGCTTTACAGTTTGGGCCAATGGTGGTCGGGCCATATACCTTCGATCCCATCTTCAGCACCGAAGCCATGCCCAATGAAAAAGGTCCCCTGATCATGCAACCTTCCATCACTTCTGCTCCCGAAGCAATATATACAGGTCCCTGCGTGGTATTGATGAAAGCATGGCTGATTGCAGCGCCCTCTTCCAGGAAAACAGGGAATGAGCCGGTTACATGCACTCCAGGAGGCAGGGCCCGCGAGGTTCTGCCGGATGTGATCATCTCAAAATCAGACAGAATGGCCTGCCCATTCAATCGGAATATATCCCAGGTATGCGCAAGACGAAGGTATTCTCCTGCATACGGAATAACCCTTTTGCCGCCAACCGGCCCGGGGAGCTCCGGAAGGACAAAATCTGCATCATCCATTCTTATCGCAATGATCTCGTTGTTCTTCGTCAGGGTTTCATCCGGCTGGAGTGCCAGAATGGCTGAAACCAGGTTTTTGTCAGGCGCAATGGCTCCGTTGATGAAGAGGCTGTCCCTTTCCTCCCGGCAGGGAAATTTAGACTGAAGATAGGTTCTGGTGAGGTATGAACAAGGTTGCCGAAGATAATGCTCCCATTTTTCCCTCAGGGTAAGAATTCCCCACCTGATTTCGGAAACCGGACGGGTAAAGGTGATGGGTAGCAAATCTACCCACGAAGCATCGTCGAACAGGATAAAATTCATATTGAAAATGTCAAAGGCTTATCCAAGTTAAAAAAAAACTCCGGATTGGCAATCCGGAGTTAAAGATGTTCCTTTGAGGAAGCTTATTTTTTCTTCTTCTCGTAATGATCTTTGTAACGGTTCATGAACTTATCCACACGACCGGCAGTATCAACAAGTTTCATCTTACCTGTAAAGAAAGGATGCGAAGAACTTGAAATCTCAAGCTTGATCAGGGGATATTCCACGCCATCGAGGGTGATGGTCTCTTTCGAAGCAACTGTTGAGCGCGTAAGAAAGGTATCGCCATTCGACATATCTTTAAAAACAACCATTCTGTAGGTCTTTGGATGAATGTCCTGTTTCATTGCTCTGTCTTTTACAAATTCCTGAACTTCAATTTCATTAAAACGGTCTGCAAAGTTATACAATGTTGCGATATAAACAAAAATTTCAATAAAAACTTTCAGGACAACTGGCCCCTCCTGGTTTTAAGCTTTATTTCGGCTTTTTCGGGCATATATCTCCGGAACGGTCTTTGATTGTCGAAAAGAAACCGGTAGGTGATGTGCGTCTTTGCTTTTTTTGCTCCAACGGCTTCATACATGGCAATCATTTTCGGGTTGAAATCGCCCACCCACGAAAGTTCTATTTCCCTGTACTTTTTGCGGGGCGGGATCACCTTATTATATTGGCTGAAAATAGCTGACTCGATGCCCGAGTTCTGGAAACGGGGCACCACCCCTGCTACCAACGCCCTGGCCCGGTTAATGCGGCCGGAATGCTTATATACCATGAGCCTTATGGCATTCCATAGATTTAATTTCCCGCGGAAAGGCTTGATGGCCTGGTTCACATCGGGGAACATCACAAAAAATGCAATGGGCTCGCCCAGATGGTAAGCAAACCATATCAGTTCCTCATCCAGAATGGCTTTTGCCGATTCCAGGGTCTTCCTGAGCGCATCGGCCTCCATCGGTGTGAAATCGTTCTTGAAACCCGACCAAGCCTCATTGTACACCTTCACCATATCGGCAATGAACCGCTCCCTTTCACCATAAGTAAAATGCCTGAAAGTAAATCCCGGCTTTCTTGCCACCCAGTCCGCAATCTTCCAAAATCTATCGGGAAATGGTTTGGTCACATCCAGGTGAAAGCTGTACTGCTCGAAATAGGTACGGAAACCGTATTGTTCAAACAACTTCCTGTAATAGGGAAAATTATAATTCATTCCATATCCCGGTTGGGTAAAACCCTCTACCAGCAAACCCCAGAATGATTCATTCTCCCCTGGCGCCACCGGGCCATCCATGGCCTGCAGACCTTTGGATTCAAGCCATTGTCTCACAGTGTCGAATAACAGCTTGGCGGCCTCCTGGTTGTCAATACATTCGAAAAACCCCGTTCCTCCGGCAGGGACATCTCCGGTGAACGACTTATGCCGGTGATAGAAGGCGGCAATGCGTCCGGCTAAACGGTTTTCATTATCCCGTAATACCCATCGCATAGCTTCACCGTCCTGCAGGTATGAATTCTTCTGCTTGTCAAACCTGGCCTCTACTTCCATGTCGAGCGGACAAACCCATACCTTGTCATCACGGTACAGGTACCGGGGCACCTCAAGAAAATCTCTGGCCCTGGAAGGACAGTCAACGATTTCAATCTGCATGTTTTGTTCACTTTGTAACAGGCGCCCCGTAATCAGCCTGTGTTATGACAGCCGGAAGGTGGCCGGGCAAACAAAGATAAAAGAATTTGCGCGCCTGCCCATTGGTATTTATACCGATTTTGCATGAAACCAACCGTAAAGCATCAGTAAATCTTGATGATACGATGGTCGATCAGCACAAAGAGGGTGATCAGCAGGATGGAATAAAATGCCCATAGCCTGATGGGAATGTATTTTTCAGGTTTAATCTTGAATTCCACATACACATAGGTGATCATGGCAAATTTCTCCAACAGAAACACGATCACAGTGGCAAGCACTACGCCGGTAAGATGGTATACTTTGATCAATGCAAGACTTAGCAAGGTATTGAAGATGATTTCAAGGATGGAAATCACCATTACCGGTTTTGTTTTCTGCAGGCCAATGAGGATGGTCTGGGGAAACACCAAGCGACTCATAATGAGCAACAGGTATACCATGAAAACGTCGGCTGCAGGCCTGAAGGCTGGATTGAACATATGAATGTATATCCAGTTGCTGAAAATCAACAATATTATGGTGATAGGGAAAAGCAGGTTGATGAGCCTTCGAGACCTGTGTCTGATCCGGGCCAGAACAATTCTCAGGTCGGGCGAAGTGGAAAACTCAGGCAGCATGGCATTATGTAGGCCGCTGGCAAGCATAACAACCAAGGGAAGTTCCTTTGCACCATACCTAAACAGGGCAAACTCCTTCGGCTCAAAATTTAGGGCCACTAGGAAATTGTCTATATATTGCGCAGAACCGCTTAGGAGGGAGCTTACAATGAGCGGAATACCCAATTTCATGTGGGATTTGATAAAGGGAATAGAAATTTTAAATTCCGCATATTTTTTAAGCATCGCGATAAGCCAAATAAACCGCAGGATGCTTGCCAGGATCAGTCCTCTGAACGCCACATCAATATCATACCCCAGCAAAACCGGCACGGCAATGAGCAGGAGGGTTACCAGGTAAGAAGCTATCCCGTAGAAAAAAACATGCCTGGACTGGTTACGCAAAATGTAGATATATTCAATAAGGTTGGTGGGATTGTTCAGAAGAATGTACCACAATACCAGGTTGATATGAGGAATCTCCCGCATATTCCTGTAAACATACAGGTGGCCTTTGGAAACCTGTCCCAGTATGAAAAGAAAAATGCTGAATCCTAGCAGCAGGAGAAAGGCGTTGAAAATTTCAGGGGACTTGCGGTCCGGATCGTTCTTTATACCGGGGAAAACATCATTTTTATTATAAATGGACAGGAGCGACTGGATGATCCCTGTTACCCAGAAAAAGCTTACCAGGTTGGCAATGAACATCATCATCTCAAAATCGCCGATCTGCTTCGTAGATAGCGGGATCTTGGTAAAAATGATGCTGACAATAAGAAATGTAAGAAACCTCAGAAAATTGATCAGCTGGAGTCCGGAAATATTATTGATATACCTGGATAACCGCAAGATGCTTGTATTGAAAGTATTCTGAAATTTTCGCTAAGGTAAGGATTTCATTTTGGATTGAATTGGCAAACAAAAAATATTATTTATCTTTGCAATCCCAAATGGTGAATGTAGCTCAGTAGGTTAGAGCATCAGATTGTGGATCTGAGGGTCGCCGGTTCGAGCCCGGTCTTTCACCCCTTCAAAACCCGGTTATACCGGGTTTTTTCTTTGGAGCTCTTTTGTGGTGGTTCATAACTTGTAATTTTTATATTCATTTTAACAAGTGGAGAAATTCAAATCTTTGACATTCTTTCCAGCCAAAGGTTTAAACGGGTCTCCTTCTTTCCGTATTGCCCGGCAACTGTCCTCATTCTGAAAATTATTGAACTTACTTCGCAATTTCTTAGATGTATCTTCTTTATTAAGTATAATAGTACCCTATTGCTTTTAATAAGAATCATTCCAAATTAATTCTTATAACCCTTTATGTTTCAAGTATTCAGTAGATTATATTTACATTAGAGGATAAAATTCAAACTTCCTATGAAGTACAAAATCTACCTGATGATCCTTTTTCTGCCGGTGATATTTCTGGTGCTGGTGGTGCATGCCTGCAAACATGACCTGCCGTTGGTCGGGATGGATACAGTTTGCTTTGATTCACAGGTTCTGCCCATCTTCACTTCTAACTGTGCAAAATCCGGTTGCCACAGCAGCGGCGGGGGTGAACGATTGCAGCTTACCGATTACGATCTTCTCCGGAAAGAGGTCACTCCGTTCCATTCATCACAGAGTCGCCTATACCAGGCTATAACTGCCATCTGGGGCAATCCTATGCCTCCCGATCATGCATTGTCTGAAGAACAGAGAACCATCATCAGGGTATGGATTGATCAGGGTGCATTGCATACCACCTGCCCGGGCGGAACGGTTATTGTACCGCCATCGTCCGACACCGTACCCTACCTCTGGGCATGCTTTCAACGCGATATACAGCCTGTTCTGAATTCAAGCTGTGCCATCTCCGGTTGTCATGACGCCATTACTCATCAGCAAGGACTGAACCTCTCCACCTACGCTGCCGCCCGAAGCATTGTCGTTCCAAACTACCCCGGTGAAAGTACGCTGTACCAGGTAATCACAGGCAATGGAGAAAACATGATGCCCCCTTCCCCATACAATCCTTTGCAGCATTCGCAGATCGACAGCATATACAGTTGGATTTCCCTCGGAGCGCTGAACGCAAACTGCGGTGATATATGCGATTCCGCCAAGGTTACTTTTGCCGCCAAGGTCTGGCCCATCTTCCAGAACAGTTGCGCCGGATGCCATTCCGGAACTTCCGCCTCCAAAGGCATTCATATTGAGAATTACAATGACGTGGTCACCCTGGTCAACAACGGACTCCTGGAAAATGTCATTCACCAGGTTTCGCCTTACCCCCTTATGCCTCCCGGGAATCCGCTATCAACCTGCAGGATCAGGACCATCGAAATCTGGGTTGCGGCCGGAACGCCAAATAACTGATAAACCCTTCCGTCATGAAAATATTGAAGATTTCCCTTTTTACGCTGATCACTTCTGTTGCCATTCTGCCGGCCTGTTATTACGACAATGAGGAACGACTGTATCCGAGCCTGAACAACGCCTGCGATACCACCAACGTGACGTATTCGGGATTTGTAAGATCATTTCTCGACGGGTACTGCATATCCTGCCACTCCAATTCTACGGCATCAGGAAGCATAAAACTGCAGGACTATACGGATGTTGCAGCCAATGCAGACCTCACGCTGAAGGCCCTGAACGGCGACGGTGTCCCGCTTATGCCCATGGGGTCGAGCAGTAAGCTCGATGCCTGCAAAATAACTTCCTTCGCCATCTGGATCAAAAAAGGAAAACTTAATAACTAATCTTACCCTGTATGAAGGTCAAACATTTTACCCTTCTTCTGATCATCAATTTGCTGGCAGCAATAGTCACCGCACAGGATATTGATAGCCTACTGGACAGCCAGATGAATACCTCAACCGATTACACCACGGCTACTTTCAAGTCCACCCGCATCATGAACGGGCATTCCATTGAACGGATGCCCACCGGGCAGCTCGACTTCAGGATTTGTCACCGGTTTGGCCGTCTGAATAGCGGCGCATATAATCTCTGGGGCCTTGATGAAGCCAATATGCATCTCAGCTTTGAATATGGCATTACGAACTGGGTCATGGCAGGTATCGGCAGAGGCACGTATGAAAAGGCATTCGACGGATTCCTCAAATTCAGCATCCTGCGGCAGTCCACGGGTGCCATCAACATGCCGGTATCGGTTTCTTATTTTACATCCTTGTATGTGAATACCCTCAAGTGGTTGAATCCCGAACGTACCAACTATTTCAGTTCCAGGCTGTCGTATGTTCACCAAATCCTCCTGGCCCGGAAATTCAGCGAAAGCCTTTCGCTCCAGGTAAGTCCAACCTTCATTCACAGAAATCTCGTGGCTTCGGAACTCGACCCGAACGACCTGTACAGCATAGGCCTGGGCGGAAGAATCAAGCTTTCACACCATATATCCTTGAATGCTGAATATTTCTATGTGATCCATCCTCCCCGCTATTCGCCCTCCATCAAAACATATAACCCGTTGGCCATAGGGGTCGATATTGAAACCGGAGGTCATGTATTCCAGCTTATGTTTACCAATTCCCTGGCCATGACCGAAAAAGGCTTTATCGGAGAAACCACCGGAAGCTGGCTCAAAAGAGATATTCACTTCGGATTCAACCTTTCCCGTGTTTTTATGTTAAAATAATACAACCAATCATTATCCATTATGAAAAGATTTTTTTTCATGGTTTTGGCTCTCTGTTCATTGACGGCATTGCAGGCCCAGGACAGGTTCATGACCCGGAACGGACACATCCGTTTTTACTCTCACACTCCCATGGAAGATATCGATGCCAACAATAACCAGGTGGGCAGCATTATCGATATGAAAACTGGGGAAATCGTGGTCAGTGCGCTGAATAAATCATTCGAGTTCAGCCGTGCGCTGATGCAGGAACATTTCAATGAAAATTACATGGAATCCGATCAATACCCTAAATCGGCTTTTAAAGGGACCATAACTAACCTGCAGGATGTGAATATAAAGAAGGATGGTACATACCCGGTGGATGTGAAGGGAGATCTTACTATCCACGGGGTAACCAAGGCAGTGCTTACCAAAGGTACCCTGGAAGTGAAAGCAGGCAAGATCAATGCCGTTTCGAAATTCAATGTGGCGCCCGAAGATTATAATATCACCATTCCCTCGTTGGTACGGGAAAAAATTGCTAAAACCATGGAAATTACAGTGGACCTCAGTTATGAACCTTATACCAAGTAAAAACTATGAAAAGAAAGTATTTCATACTGATCTTCTTGTTTATCGTACTTTGTGGCGCTGGGGTGGGATTTTACCTTTTTAATAAACCCAGTCCGCATGCCTCATCGAAAAAGCCCGACTACACCCTTTCCACAGCCGAACTGGCAAAGGCTTTTGAAACCAACGAAACCCAGGCAAACAAGACCTATTCAGGAAAGGTAATCCAGGTATCCGGCAAGGTTACCGACCTGATCACAGATAAGCAGGGTCTTGTGACCATTCAGATAGAAGGTACGCCCGGTTCATCGGTTAGCTGTATATTTGAAAAAGATCCCGGACAACTGATCAGCAAAGGCGATAGCATAACCCTGAAGGGTTTTTGTGCCGGTTTTGATGATCTATTTGGAGAGGTGAAGATGCACAGCTGCGGATTAATTAAGTAATTCATTCGTGCTAAACATGGCTGAACCCGGATGCGTCATCCGGGTTTTCCATTTCGAAAAGAACCTCTCAGACTTATTAAAACAGAAGAGGGCCGGTGATTACCGGCCCTCTGTTTACCAAACCTGATTTACTAACTAAACCTAAAACTAAACTATGATAAAAGAACGTGCTGTTGTCTAAATAAAAACAACAAACATGCCACAAATATCAAAGTGATCATTATCAGAAATATCACACAAAATGCTTGTAAATGGTAGAAAAAGAAATGACCGGTTTTAGAAAAAGATTGTCCGGATACGAACAATTTACTTGGATCGCTTCAACCGTTTATAATACTTCTGGGTGATGGTGAGGGGAACTTTCTCAACCAGTACATTGCTGGTATCGAGCCCAAGCGCCATGGTTTCGCTGATTCCAAAATGCCGGATCATTTCATATAAAGTGAGAACAAATTTCTCAAGGGCGGAATAGTCATAATCATAATTGATTACCCGGTCGATAAGTACAAACTGGACGTCCCCCTGGACCTTGTGTTTCCTCAATGACTCATATCGGCTGGTCATGTCAATCTCATTATTCTTTACCATCTCATCCACCACCTGCTTAAAATACAAGTTAATCTTGGGTTCTATTTTGAAGCCTAGCCTGAAATCCACCTTGATCACTTTCCCTGGTATGAAATGGGTTATTTCGTAAGTGAAAACATCGGGCTCATCGAGAATGTCGACATGCAGGAACCAATATACATCGGCCCGTTTAGCCTGTTTGTTGATAATAGAATAAATGATCTTCGACTCTACTTCAGCGCAGTAATTGGCCTTGGAAATATATACTAGGTGGGTGGCAAATTTTGCAACAGACTGATCTTTCGACAGGTCGTTCAGTATGGGTAGAAAATCGTTGATCTCGAGGAAACGAAGGAACCTGTTTTTAATTTTTCTACCATTGTACCAGGCATACA
>JAKAMP010000438.1 GCA_021812865.1 Bacteroidota bacterium
TACAGAGGCCAGCATTTCCTTTGGATGATCGACATAAAGCAAAGGGGTGGCATCGAGCCTGAATCCCCAGTAGGGATATAGCTCCATATCGATGATCGTTGCCATAACCACGATGAATAACATGATGAACATGTACACATCGAGAATGGGCCTGACAACAGACGTTCTGGTAAATGCTGCCAGCACAAGGAGCAATGCCGGAAAAAGCAGCATATAGCTTCCGGCTGCAAGGTCGAGTCTCATGCCATGGTAAAATACGCCCAGCCATTGGGAAAAGGTCAGGTTGAAAGACTGTTCATAAAGGAACAGCATGAATGCGAGCCTGAACAGCACAAAAATAACCAGCCAGTAAATATATGCTGAGAAGAAATACAATAGCCTTTGTTTCATGAATCAGTGCAATAGCGAGGTTAAAATTGTGGGCAAAGGTAATCGACTTAGGAAAAAAAGTCATAATTTCCACGTCAAATTCACCAAACGGCCTATGAGAGCAAAATATTATTTTCCGGCAGTTATCATGATTTTTCTCCTAATGGTTGCCGGATGCAAACCGTCCCGGCATGCCTATGCCCTTATCCTGCATGGAGGAGCTGGTCAGATCACCCCTGCCACGCTGAATGATTCGATGCAGCATGAGTACACGAAGATGCTTGAAGCAGCACGCGATTCCGGATTGCGGGTACTGGCAAATGGAGGAAGCAGCCTGGATGCCGTGCAAAAAGTGATCAACATACTGGAAGATTGTCCGCTGTTCAATGCAGGAAAAGGTGCGTGCTACACCTATGATGGAAAAATTTCGCTCGATGCAGCGATCATGGATGGAAGTAACCTGAAAGCCGGTGCTGTTGCCGGTGTTAGTGATGTAAAAAATCCCATTACACTGGCACGAAGGGTGATGACTTCTTCCCCTCATGTAATGCTATCAGGAGAAGGAGCATCGGAATTTGCCAGGAGCCAGGGGATTGAAATGGCCGACAGCGCCTATTTCTATACCGAACGGCAATGGAAGGCACACCTTAGAGGACTTGACAAACTGCACAAGATGGGTACGGTTGGTTGTGTAGCCCTTGATCAATACGGCAATATTGCAGCCGGAACATCTACCGGCGGCATTACCAACAAGCGTTGGGGCAGGATTGGCGATTCTCCCATAATTGGAGCTGGCACCTATGCAGACAACAAAACCTGCGGCGTTTCATGCACAGGAACAGGAGAATATTTTATCCGGCTCGATGTGGCAAAGGATGTTTCTTCCCTTGTTGATTACCGAAAGATGAAACTCCAGGATGCCGCCGACCTGGCGATACAGAAAAAGCTCGCTGCATTAGGAGGAACGGGTGGACTGGTTTCACTGGACAAAAACGGTAATCCCGGTATCAGTTTCAATACCGAAGGGATGTTCAGGGCATACGGCAACTCTGATGGAGAAAAATTCTCCGGGATGTTCAAATAGCCTCATTCCGGGTATATCTTTCAATGAGCTCATGAACCCTTTTCAGGGAATAGGGTTTGGTGAGGATGTTGTCGAAGCCTGCATCTTTAAAATCTTCGAAAAACAACCCAGGATTGTGCGCTGTAAGGGCTACGATCGTGATACAATTAAGCGGGGGAGGCAGTTTTTCACGGATAAAACGGGTAGTTTCAATTCCATTCATCACCGGCATTTCAATATCCATCAATACCAGGTCAAAGTCCTCCTTTATAAGGCATTCAATGGCTTCTCTGCCATTCTCAGCAAGCATAAAGCGGTATCCCAGCGTTTTCATCAATTCCCTAAGAAGCAAACGGTTGGTAAATAAATCATCCACTACCAGAATGTTGGGAATTTTCATGGGAGGACGGAAAGTATAATTAACCCAGTTCGCTCAGGGTTTTAACAATTTTCATACTTTTAATCTCGACCTTTGACCCTTCCATCTCGATGATTTTATCGTTTTTGAACTCGGTAAGGGTACGAATGAGGCTCTCTTTGGTCGTTCCGGCAATTTCTGCCAGTTCACGGCGGGTGAGTGGAAAGATGAATTTATCGCTTTTGTATATTTCCTGCGAAAAATAAAGAATCACATCCGCGATCCGACCGGGCAATTGTTTCTGCGACTGACTGATTAGCCGGTCATATATAAACAGACCGTCGTTGCTGATCTTCTGAATGAGTTTCAGTGCATATTTGCCGTTCTGGAGAATGATATTACGAAACGCGTTGATATCGATGTAAAACACCTCGCTCTGGTCAATCGAAGCACCCGAATACTGATGTATATCAGAGCCAAAAACCGACATCAGTCCAAGGAAGGTTCCGGGAGTATCAATTTTCAAGATAAAAATCTTGCCCAGTCTGGATTCCTTGTATATTTTAACCAGGCCGGATTTCAGGAACATAATATGCGAAGTGCGGGTATTCTGAAGAAAAATGACATCTCTTTTGTTGTACCTGACAATGTTGCTGTTTTCATATATGCTTTTCTTTTCCTCCTCAGTAAGCAATTCGTGGTACGGAAGGACTATTTTGTCAGAACCTGCAAGTATAGATTCGAGATGACTTACCATATTTGTGTGTGTATTCAAAAGTAAGAATAATTCTTAAGTGTAAAAAGAATAAAAAAAAGCTGAAAAAATTGACTAATAACAATGATCTATATCACCATAACTATATAAGTAATCTCACCTCTAAAAAATTGCCGCACGAGCCTGATACCTCTATCTTTACGAATAATTGTATTGATTTCCGACCAATAATAATCTTGATATGAAAGAAAAGAACAATCCTGTAATACTGGTCATTGATGATTCAAACACCAACGTGGTTCTGTTGGAAGCCATCCTGGGTGGTATTGGATATTCCATAGATACAGCCATGAGTGTAAAGGAGGCTCATCAGGTTATGAGTAAACAAATGCCCGATTTGATCCTTTTGGATTTGCTTATGCCCAAAGTAAATGGTTATGATTTCCTGAAAGAAATCAAAGCCGACGAAAAAACAAAGGACATACCCGTTTTGGTAATTTCTGCAGTAACCGAGCCGGAGAATGTAAAAAAGACCATTGGGATGGGGGCTGTAGATTACATCAAAAAACCTGTTGATATCCAGTCCCTGGTTGACAAGGTGAACACTATTCTGAAACAGTAACCCGAATTGACTTTTCCAGCAGTTGTTCTATAAATGAAAAAATCCTGCCGGAAGTAAAGAAATTTGAATTAAATTAATACATTTAAATCGAATAAAAGTTGCAACAGGGCATGCCAAATCCATCCTCAGAGATTATCAATCCCGAGAATCCTCTGCTGACTGCTTATTCAGTTCAGGAGATCATTCGCATCCTGCGAA
>JAKAMP010000439.1 GCA_021812865.1 Bacteroidota bacterium
TCTGTAAGATGTTCAGGACGAAGAAACCCGTGAGGTTTCGATGCCCTTGAATTCTCAGGAATGCCGTGCAGGTAACGGTTCGTAAGCATGCCTTGTGCCAGGGGGGAGAATGCGATGCAGCCCACACCATTCTGCTCAAGTACGTCCATGAGATCCTGCTCCACCCAGCGTTCAAACATCGAATACTTGGGCTGGTGGATCAGGCAGGGCGTTCCCAGTGATTTAAGAATATCGATAGCCTCTTGTGCCAGTTTTGCCGGGTAATTGGAAATTCCGGCGTATAGCGCTTTGCCTTGTCTTACAGCTAAATCAAGGGCGCTCATGGTCTCCTCAAGCGGTGTATTCGGATCAGGACGGTGCGAGTAAAATATATCCACATAATCCAGTTTCATCCTGGTAAGACTCTGATCAAGGCTGGACATGAGATATTTTTTTGAACCCCATTCGCCATAAGGGCCTTTCCACATCAGATATCCGGCTTTGGTCGAAATAATAAGCTCATCCCGGTAATCATGAAGGTCGCTGTGCAGGATACGCCCGAAATTGATTTCCGCAGTTCCGGGTGGAGGTCCATAATTGTTGGCCAGGTCGAAATGGCAGATACCTCTGTCGAATGCCCTGCGGATGATCTGCCGGCAAGTTTCAAAATTGTCCACATCGCCGAAATTATGCCATAAACCGAGCGAAAGGGCTGGAAGTTGAATTCCACTGCGTCCACATCGATTGTAACGCATCGAATCATACCGAGTGTCTGAAGGAATGTAATCCATAGCCGTGGCATTTGATTATCTGTGCAATAAGCCGAAATTCACATGGTATCTTCAGGGCTTTCACTATTTACCCCCCGATGTTCAAATATAGTAAAATATGAAAATCATGAGGGTATGCCGTATGTTATTAATAAGAACTTGAGTAAATTTCCTTCAAATATTACATGTATAAATAAAATGAATGGGATATTAACCCGAGATGCAGATTTAATCCATGGCCGGAAGATATTTTAAACCCCGCTAATTTTTTTAATATCTGTTTTTTATCCAAAGTATTTGTTTTTAATTTGCAGAAAATTTTTTTATGGCTAAAGTATCCGATATCTCCAAAGGCGCATTTGTCCGTTATGAAGGTGAATTAGCTGTGGTTCTCGAATATGAGCATCGCACTCCCGGAAACCTGCGGGCTTTTTACCAGGTTAAAATGCGCAAATTGAAATCAGGTAAACTCATTGAACAGCGTTTCAGACCCGGTGATGACATCGATATTGTGCATGTGAATTACAAAGAAATGCAGTATCTCTATATGGAGGGTGAAAACCTTGTTTGCATGGACAATACTACCTATGACCAGGTTCACCTGGCGAAGGAAACCCTTGGCGACAGTGTAGCTTTTTTGAAAGAAGGCATGAACGTGGTGATTTCCTTTGAAGGAGAAGAACCTGTTTTTGCCCAGCTTCCTGTGAACATCGAACTGGAAGTAACTTATACCGAAACCGGACTCCGTGGCGACACCGCTACCCGCACACTGAAACCCGCCACCCTTGAAACCGGCGCACAAATCAAGGTTCCTTTGTTCATTAACATCGGCGACCGTATCAAAATTGATACCCGCACAGGTGATTATATAGAAAGGGCAAAATAAACGGAAAGTATTTTCTACTGCCGGCGACTATTATAAAAAGAGGCAGTCTCAATTTTGAGACGGCCTCTTTTGGTTTTATTCACTCAGGCGATATAGCCATGCGCGCCGGGCCATATCGCCTGAATTTCTAACGGATTCTTACCAGAAGCACTCCATGCGAGGGCACCTTACCCTCAAAGTGGTTCTCAAATTCGCCCAGGTCTTTTTGTCTCCAGCAATCCCTTATGGCATGTTTGCCGCTTATGCCGAGTTTGCTGAAATCAATTCCAACAACCGATTCAGTATTTCCGGTATTGAAAAGGCCAATGGCAAGACTACCGTCTTCCATCTGCTTCTTCCATACCTGGTACGTTTCTGTTTTATCAACCGGGGCAGCCTGTTTTCCAAGTGGATCCTGGTCAATATCAAGTACTTCGTCGTTGCATAGCAGGTTTAGGGTGAAATCATCGAGCCTGGTGAGGTCACAGCCAATCAGCATTGGGGCGCTCAAAAGAGCCCACAGGCTTATGTGAGTATATTGTTCACTGGCCGTAAGCCTTGATGGATGAAGGCTCGGTCCCCAACCTACCCAACCCACCACAAGCATATCTGGATCATTCCAGTGGCCTGGTCCTGCAAACTGGGTATTCAGGGTCTGATTGAAGCCGATACCGCTCATGCTTTCCCAGGAGTCGGTGATATCGCCAGTGGTACGCCAAAGGTTGCCGCCCACTTCGGCTCCCCATTTCCATACTTCTCCCATCCCATACTGGCAGAGACTGAACACAATATCCCTGTCAACCTTGCTCAATGCATCATGCATGATAATATACGGCTTTTTCAGTTCTTCCAGGCTGTTGTTTTTAGCTATATGGGAATAACTGCACCAGTCATATTTGATGTAATCCAGACCCCATTTGGCCCAGGTTTTGGCATCCTGCTGCTCATGCTGGTAGGTTCCCAGGTAACCGCCGCAGGTGAGTGGTCCGGGTGAACTATAAATGCCCATTTTCATACCCTTACTATGAACATAACCGGTTACATTATTCATGTCGGGGAATTTCTCATTGGGAACAATTTCCCCGTTGGCAGCCCTTTTGGGCGCTTCCCAACCGTCATCGATATTGATAAACGACCAGCCATGCCTGGCAAGTCCTGTAGATAACATATTGTCGGCCGCGGCTTTCACTTTTTCTGCATCTACACTTAATCCCCAGCAATTCCAGCTATTCCAACCGAGGGGAGGGGTAAGCGCCAGGTCTTTGCCAATTACGATTTTCAGATCCCTGGAGTCCTTGCCTTTTTCATTAGAAACAGAAAGATGAATGATATAGGTTCCGGCCTTTTTAACGGCACCGCTGATGATACCCGTTTTAACATCCAGGCTCAGTCCTTCGGGCAGATTTTCTGCTGCATAGGTAAGAGGCTCTTTACCTGTGGCCGGTATCAGGAAAAGGAATGGATGACCGGGACGTTGTCCGTATACCCGGGCGCCATTTATTCTCGGTATGTCGCCGGCCCTGGGAGTGAGAATATAGGGCAACTCTTCTTCAGCAGTAATGATCCTGCCCGATTTTTTATCGGTAAAGAGAACTTAAACTGACCAGTCAAAACAATCTGACCCAAAAGTCAGTTTTGTGATTAATTTAAGATGTCATAACTTCCATTTTCCTTATCACTTCCGCGATGCCTACGGGGCCCACAAGCCCC
>JAKAMP010000440.1 GCA_021812865.1 Bacteroidota bacterium
TGTTTTCCGAAAGGGCAGGTGGAAACTGCAGAAAGTCTGATTGTATGCAGGGACTGGTTCATCTGTATTGATGGACCAGTCTTTTTCTGCATTTCAGGCGATCAGGTCCCGGATCACTACCGAAGCCAGGAAACATCCGAAAACATTAGGCATGTATGAAACTGTACCTACCACCGATTTTTTGTTGATATCATCGGGTGTGAGGGCAATGGTTTCGGGAGAAACGACTTCGGTTGAAAATACCACCTTGAACCCTGAATAGATGCCCTTTTTGTGGAGGTACTTTCTTATATAGTGCGCCAGGCGGCATTGGTAAGAGTCGGCAATATCGGATACCCTGACCAGTGATGGATCGAATTTTCCCCCTGCCCCCATGGAACTTACCAATCTATAGCCGTGTTGAAGGCTTTGGATGATGAGGTATAGTTTGGGAGAGAGGGTATCAATGGCATCCACCACGTAATCATATGGGGTTTCAAGAATAGCGGGAATGGCCTCTCGGATAAGATATTCCTTGCTGATAGTGAGGTGAAGATCCGGATTGATTTCGAGCAGGCGGTTTCCCCAAACATCGGCTTTGAAATGATTTTCCGTGCTGGTAAGGGCTATGATCTGGCGGTTACGGTTGCTGGAATGAACAGTGTCATTATCAGCTATGGTAATATTGCCTATACCAGCGCGCACCAGCATTTCTGCTGCTATGCCTCCCACGCCTCCCAATCCTGCCACCAACACATGGGAATTGCGAAGCTTTTCAAGCTTCTCCGGTCCCATGATCAGTTCCGTGCGCGATTGCCATTCCATACCTTCGGCTTTATTTTTTCAGAAATAAACGGTCAAAATTCTCTGTAATCCTGGTTTTCAACTCATCAATGCCGATGTTTTTCAGGGTAGCAGCTTTCTCGTAAACCGATTCAATGGTGATCTCTGCATCATCGGTCTCGAAGAAAACTGCAACAAAGGGCACTTGCCGGAACACTTCTGCATTCTTCCCGTTGGGATGCAGCAGGCTTCGTCCAAAGGAGAGGAAGCAGCCTGCACGAATCAGGTCTTCTGCAATCTGCAGGTTTGCATTGAACCAGTGTATCATCCAGGGCATATTCCATTTTCGTGATTTCCGGATGGCAATGATGTCCGAGTATGCCTTCACGCAATGAATTACCACGGGTTTGCCCGTTGCTTCAGCCAGGTCAAGCTGGGCCAGAAAAACCTCCATCTGCTGGTCAAGCGGAATAGCAATATTCCTGTCCAGCCCGGTTTCTCCAATGGCAATCACCTTTTCATTGCCTGCAAAGGTTTTCAGGTGCTGCATGCAAACTGATGGGCTGGCAATTTCAAGATGCCAGGGATGAAGACCAATGCTGCAGTTAGCTGTATCGGGAAGCCCATGTACCAGGTCCTGGGCGAACACATTCATCACATAGAACCCTTCCCTGCGTGTGGAATGCGTGTGGATATCGATGGTTTCACCCGGTAAAGGCCTGGTCATAACTTCAGGGATATTTAGATTGAAGCGGGCTCTGCGCAGTCAGGTTCAGATACGGATCTCTGCGAGGGCCTTGTCAATGCGGGTGTTTACCTCTTCCCGGCCAAGCATTTCGCAGAGTTGCACAAGGTCGGGTCCCATACTGCTTCCCACCATACACAGGCGGAGGCAGTTCATCAGGTTGCCGAAGTTGGCTTTTCTTTCTTCGGCAAGTGAATGGATATTCGATTTGATATTTTCAGCCAGGAAGGGTTCAAAGGAGGAGAACCTTACGGTAAGCTCCTTCAGGAGGGCTGCCATTTCGGGCGACCAGCGCTTTTTAATGACCGATTCATCATAGGTGGCAGGCGCCTGGAAGAAATAGGCACCCTGCTCCCAGAAATCCCTTACGAAGAAAGCCCTCTCCTTCAGCATTTCCACTGTTTTCCTGATATACTCCTCAGGCTTGTGAATGCCTTTTTCATGGAGCAACTTTACGAAAAGGCCGGTCAGTTGTTCGGTATCTCTCGAAATAAGCCACTGGTGGTTAAACCATCTTGTTTTTTCGGGATCGAAGCGTGCGCCCGATTTTCCGACCCTTTCAAGTGAAAATTCATTCACCAGTGCATCAAGGCTGAAAATTTCCTGCTCCGTACCGGGGTTCCATCCCAGGAATGCCAGCATGTTTACAAAAGCTTCGCTGAAATATCCCGATTCACGGTAACCCGACGAGGTCTCCCCGTTGTCTGGATCTTTCCAGAAAAGAGGGAATACGGGGAACCCGAGCTTATCGCCGTCGCGTTTGCTCAGTTTCCCCTGGCCGTTGGGTTTGAGAATAAG
Organism: Bacteroidota bacterium; assembly: GCA_021812865.1. Classification (GTDB taxonomy): domain Bacteria; phylum Bacteroidota; class Bacteroidia; order Bacteroidales; family JAAYUG01; genus JAKAMP01. The sequence goes on from JAKAMP010000440.1 coordinate 2,306, forward strand.
CGGCAGGTGCGCAAATTGGGGCATTTCTTTTTCCCAGCCCAAGTAACGGTAAAGCAAAACATGCAGAGGCAAACTGGGCAACCATTCTTCCCCGCGGATTACATGGGTAATCTTCATGAGGTAATCGTCGGTTACATTCGCCAGATGATAAGTGGGCAACCCGTCGGCCTTGAAGATGACCTTGTCATCGAGGGTTGAGGACTGTACCCGCACCTCGCCGCGGATAATATCGTGCATCACGATTTCTTCATTTTCGGGAATCCTGAAGCGGATTACGTAGGGTACCCCGTTTTTCAGATTGGTTTCCACCTCCGATGCCGGGAGGGTAAGGGAGTTCTTCAGCTTCTTTCTTTCTTCGGCATTATAAGAAAAGGTGAGCTTCCGGGATTCGAAATCCTTACGGATGGCCTCGAGTTCTCCGGGCGTGTCGAAGGCATAATAGGCATGGCCATCGGCAACGAGTTTGTCGGCATACTGACGATATATGGCCTTGCGTTCGCTCTGCCGGTATGGGGCATAGGGACCGCCCACATCGGGACCTTCCTCATAATGAAGACCGCACCACTTTAACGATTCAATAATATATTCCTCGGCCCCGGGCACATAGCGTACCTGGTCGGTATCTTCTATCCGCAGGATAAATGTACCGCCATTCCTGCGGGCAAAAAGGTAATTAAACAAGGCTGTACGCACTCCTCCCATATGCAGGGGACCGGTTGGACTTGGGGCAAATCGCACCCTCAAAGGCCTTTCGCTCATACCAGATATTTTCCGGCAAAGATAAACGAATGTTATGAATTGAAGAAACCGAAACAAATCACCCCAAACGGCAGTTTGCCGAAGGACAAAGGCAGGCGTATGAAAACGAATAAAAATATAATGGATGCTGACTGGTCAGGTCAAAGCCTGTAAGGTAAAGCATTTATCCAATGACGAATTTCAAGGCTTTATTTATGCTAAACATCATTTTTTAGCTGGGGTCTTTATTTTATTTTCGCAGGATTTAATTTT
>JAKAMP010000441.1 GCA_021812865.1 Bacteroidota bacterium
CGAAAACAGAGATTTCGAGGGCACATTGTTGTAAGTCCAGTCTGCAGGGTTTCGCCGGCGGCCCCAGGCATCGAAACTGAAACTGGCAACCACGGCGCCGCTTTGATTGGTTATCTTGTCAAACGAGCTTTGAAAATCGCTATGCACATAGTACATGGTATCGCTGCCGTTGTTTTTAACGAATCATGCAAACTGTTCAAATCTAAACAATTTGTTAATATAATTAGCTGTTTTTGTGTACTTTTGTACTTACAATAAGTTGAATATGTATTTTATTCCGCCTGATGAAGAAATGGAATGTTGCGCAAAAAGCTAATCTATCGCAACCTGGGTTTGACCATAAAATTGAAGTATCAAAGAAGACCAAAGGAAAATGCCCAAAGGAAAATGCCCAAAGGGCGATAGGGTGGCCAATATTGAAAAAACTTTAAAATGGCCGATGTTTTAAGCGTTAGTACTGATTTACTTGCAAGTGAAAAGGAGAAAGAAAAGACATTAAACCATGCTGCCGTGGTTTGGATCAAAGAACTACAAAAGTTACCGAGCAGGAAAGGATTAAAAATATTTGACGTAATTGATACGTTAATAAAGAACATTAAGACTCAACAAGTCTATCAGTTTACCCGATAAATATTAATACTATGCATACATACCGCATTATATTGACTCAGGAGCCGGAAGGAGGCTATACAGTTGCTGTTCCGTCACTTCCTGGCTGTATCACATACGGCGACGATATTAATCATGCTATTGAGATGGCTAAAGAAGCGATTGAAGGATATCTGGAAGTTTTAAAAGAAAAAGGAGAAGAAATACCCGATGACAGCCGCTCTCTGGAGTATTCTTTAACCTTGTCCTCATAAACCATGAGCAACCTTCCATCACTAACCCCGAAAAAACTTATTAAGATTCTTGAACGTAATGGCTTTGTTTTACGGCGTATTCACGGCAGCCACTATTATTACGTACATTCTGTAACTGGAAAAATTATTGTTGTTCCAATGCATAATAAGGACCTTGCCAAAGGCACTTTACATGCCATTCTTAAACAGGCTGGCATTGAGAAAGGAGATATTTAAGAAGTGATTATACCCGGAACTGCGCCAGGCTTTGTCTATTTTTCAAGATTTCATAGCTTACCCGCTTTTACAAAGCCCCTGACATAAATAAAGTTGATATACATATCCTTCTCAGGAATGCATTTTCCCCGGCAAAGGATCGTATACACGGCCATTCATGTTGATCATGCCGGAGAGCCTTTTATGATGGAAATTTACAAAAATATTCCAGGAATAAACAGAAATGCAGCTTCCTGTTATACCCAAAAGCGGTACACAAAGCCAATCGCCTGCCTGAACTTTTACCTCACCACAGGCCAGACCTTCAAAAATAAAACCCTGCTCATCGTAAAAACAAGACGTGGTTTACCGGAGGGTTACATCTTAGTCAGATTTCATCCAACTTTGATCAACTCATATTTCTGTTCTCCCAGTCCCAGTTTCTCGGCATAATCCAAACCCTTTTTCCAGCTGATTTTGGGGAATACCAGGTTAAACTTGTCGTCGCCGGGTTTCCATGTTTTCCCGATCTGGCTGTTCGGCAGGGCAGGAGCCTCATTCACGAGGTCGGTGCAGGCGCGGTCAAGAGCCACCGGATCGGTGGAGGCCAGAATGCCTATGTTCTGCACAAGAGGAATATCATTGAATCCCCAGCAATCGCACTGGGGCGATACATCGCTGATGAAGCTGATATGAAAGGCGGGTTTGTCCTTCAGGATAGCCCAGGCATATTCCACCATCTTTTCCTGCATGAATTCCGAATCGGATGCCGGCTGGGGAGCGTCGTAACGGCATACGGCAATACACTGTCCGCATCCCACGCATTTATCATAGTCAATGGTGGCAATGCTCTCTTCATCGAGGTGAATGGCGTCATGCGCACAGTTTTCCACGCATACCTCACAACCGGTGCAATGGCTGCGGTTGATCACCGGACTGGCATCGCTGTGCATCTCCAGTTTCCCGCCTACGGCCCCGGATCCCATACCCACATTCTTGAGCGTTCCGCCAATACCCGCCATCTCGTGTCCCTTGAAATGGGCCATGGAGATCAGCACATCGGCATCGGCTACTGCTGAGCCGACTTTCGCCGTTTTGCAGTGTTTCTGGTTGATCTCGATCTCACGGTAATCCGTTCCCTTGATCCCGTCGGCAATGATCACGTCGCACCCGGTAGTGGGGTAATTAAAACCATTGGCATGGGCGGCCTGGAGGTGATCTACGGCATTCGACCGGCCTCCCTTGTAAAGGGTGTTTGCATCGGTGAGGTATGGAAAACCTCCCTTGCTCCTGATCTTTTTCGCTACCGGCGCTACAAAATTCGGACGGATATACGCCAGGTTACCGGGCTCTCCGAAATGCATCTTGATGGCTACGAACTTCTGCTCCATATCCATCTGGTCAAATCCGGCCTTCTCCAGCAGAATTTCCAGTTTCTGAAAAATATTCTGGCGGGCATGCGTATGAAAATCAATAAAATAAACCTTACTCATCGGATTTTATGTTTGAGGTTAATGAATATTATCCGTTCAATTTTAATCCTGGATTGAGAAATATATTCTGAACCGATGTTTTCAGTTCAGAAATTGATGGTCCAAAGTTAAAAATCATTCCATTATTCGAAAGTAATATCCTTCCTATGCGAATCAAAATTGGATGGTTATATTCAATGCAGGTGGTTCTGTTTCCTGCCCCTGCGTTCGATATATGATTGGATGTAATGAAACCCTGTAAGGGTTTTGGCAACAACATGGGGGAACACCCCAGGTTGTTGCCTGCCGTATAAGAATGAACCCTGAAGGGGCGAAAGCAAATGGCTAATCCCATACATATCGTTCATCATACTCAATTTCATATTTTTTCAGGAATGCCCTGAATTCATCCTGAAATGGAACTTCCCTGTGATGTTCTTCCTGGTTCATTTCAGTTATTTAGCAGACGTAAATCTAAAGTATCAGTGTTTTACATACACATCTATTTTACTGATCTTCCCGTTCCGCGCAAATAGTTGCCTGCTCAAATCTGCGCTTATTTTCCGTTCAGGGGACTTCACCGTGGTTCCGTCGGCAAGGCCCACCTCGACACCATCCTGGTCAGCTATATGGTAGAAAACCGGCGCCTGGCCATAGGTAAAGGCAAGGGAATACTTACCGACGGTAAACGATACCCTTTTGCCTGACGGGCGGTAATAATCAAATTTCCCGGGTACGGTAAGATATTCCTCTTTCCTGAGGAGGAAGGGATCGATCCTGATTT
>JAKAMP010000442.1 GCA_021812865.1 Bacteroidota bacterium
ATAGTACTGGCATCGAAAGACCAGTCTGGTGGACAAATCATCCTATTTTCAAATAGGAACCTAACAAATGAACCCCTTCTGGTCCCGGAATTCCTTCCTGGACTGAAATTTAACTACGACCTTTCCCTGGTTACCGGTGAAGGCGACCGCCTTCCCAACCAGGAGAATATGTTCGATTGTCTTCTCGATATCGCCTATGGCATCAAGCAGCGCCGCGAAAAAAAGAATACTACAGGTGAGTCCCAGGCGAAACCATCGGTTTTCCTGGCAGAAACAACTCCGGATGCAGAATATTACCGGTCTTCATTGAAAAATGAGCTTGAAGGAATGGGATACCACGTTAGCACTCCAGGAAATCTGCAGGATAATGTCTCCTCCCTGAGAGAAAGAATGCATGACCAGATATCCAAATGTTTTCTTTCCCTGCATTTAATCGGAAGAACATATGGAAAGGATACATCGGACGGCAGGCAGTCGCTTGTTCATTTTCAGCTCGAAGCAGCCGGGCAGCAGGTAGTCGACAAAAAAAACGGAATAGCTGGTCTGGTGAAACGAATGATCTGGATCATGCCTCATGCCAAAAAGAGCGACTCACGGCAGGAAAGCCTTATTAGTCAAATCAAGCAGGAAAGTCCTACTTTTGCACAATCGGAATTGCTTGAAATACCATTTGAATCCTTTAAAACATATCTTCAGAAATACCTTGCAGTCGCAACTCCGGGTGAAACAAATACACCTGTGGATGTTACAGCAGGCCGGGGCCTTTTTGTCATTTATGAGCACAAAGCAGCGGTAGCCGTAAAACCCTTGCTGGATTGGCTGCAAAAGGAAAAAATCGAATTCGAAGTGCCCCAGTTCGAAGGTTCGCCTGAAATCATCATGGGACATTATAAGGGTATGATATCGGCCTGCCAATCGGTATGGATCTTTCATGCCGATGGTAATGATATCTGGCTAAGAACGAAGATTAACGATGTTTTGAAAGCTCCTGGATACGGCAGGGACAAACCTTTTCATTCATGCATTATCTTGACTGCATCAGCGTTGAATTTCAATCCCGGTGAACCGTTCAAAGTAATCAATAGTTCCAAAGCCCAACTAAGACCTGATTTAGAAGAAAAGTTAAAATCAACCCTTCATCATGCCTGAGAATACTGACCCCATACCAACCGGAAGTACACAACTGGCTTATCCCAATCCATTTCCTGGTTTGAGACCATTTACGCTCCAGGAAAGCCATCTTTTCTTTGGAAGGGAAGGTCAAAGCGAAGAAGTGATCCGGCACCTGGCCTCGAAAAGATTTGTGGCAGTTATTGGTTCGTCTGGTAGCGGTAAATCATCGCTGATTTTTTGCGGACTGGTTCCTGTTCTTTACGGAGGATTCATCAATGAGGCCGGCGCCAACTGGAAGATCATTGTTACTCGCCCCGGTAACCGCCCCCTGGCCAACCTTTCTCATTCCATGGTCCAGGTCTATTACCCGAAAGCAGGTGAAGAACAGGACCTGCAGGAAAACATCACCCTTGCTATCCTGCGCAGAAGTTCTATGGGGATTGCCGAAGCCATCAGAACTCACCGTTCCTCCCCGGATGAAAGCATACTGCTTATTGCCGACCAGTTTGAAGAACTGTTCCGATTCAAGCGCAGTGGAAAGGACGATCTTACCTTTAACGAAGCGGAAGCATACGTAAATCTTCTTGTTCAGGCGGTACGCCAGAGCGAAGTGCCGGTATACCTGGTGATGACTATGCGCTCCGATTTCATTGGCGACTGTTCCCAGTTTCAGGAGCTCACTAACCTGATTAATGAGAGCAACTACCTGATCCCGCGAATGACAAGGGATGACATGAAAAGCGCTGTAACGGGTCCAGTAGCTGTAGGGGGTGCAAAGATTGATCCCCTGCTGGTGCAGACGCTGCTGAACGAGATTGGTGATAACCCCGACCAGTTGCCCATATTGCAGCACTCTCTTATGCGTACCTGGGAATATTGGAAAAACCTGGGAGACTATAGCCGTCCGATTGGAATGGCCGATTACGAAGCCATCGGGAAGATGGAAAAGGCCCTTTCGGAACATGCCAATGAAGCTTTTGATGAATTGGATGAAGAGGGGAAACGGGTTTGTGAAAGCTTATTTAAAACCCTCACGGAGAAAGGTGCCGATAACCGGGGCATTAGGCATCCCACGCGCGTGGAAGTGCTTGCCGAAATCGCCAAATCAACCCCTGCCAGGGTAATCCAGGTCATTGATACATTCCGGGCACCCGGGCGATCATTTCTTGCCCCTGCTCATGATATTCCTCTTTCATTTGATTCGGTGATTGACCTTTCCCACGAAAGCCTCATGCGCATCTGGAACAGGCTGCGAACCTGGGTGGAGGAAGAATCGAATGCGGTACAGATGTACCAGCGGCTATCGGAAGCTGCAGCCATGTACCAGGCGGGCAAAACGGGGTTGTGGCGACCACCCGACCTTCAACTTGCCTTAGTATGGAAAGAAAAACAGAAACCTACCCTTATTTGGGCTCAGCGCATTAACCCTGCTTTCGAACGAACCATGGTTTTCCTCGAAACCAGTGAGCAGGAATACATCAAGGAAGAAGAACACAAGGCGTATCTTCAGAAACGGCAGCTTAGACGTACCCGCACTTTTGCCATCGTACTAGGTTCGGCCGCCATTCTCTCCCTCGGGTTGATGTTGTATTCGCAGGTTCTAAGAGTAGAAGCCATCAAACAGAAAAAAGAAGCCGACGTGCAGCGGACCAGGGCTGAAGATCAGACAAAGCTGGCCACGGAAAGGCAATTGGAGGCCGACTCTTCCCGTAAAGAGGCAGTTGCCCAGTCATTCATCGCCAAGCAGCAGAAGGAGATTGCCAACAGTAATGCCATCATTGCCCGAATTCGCGCAGAAGAAGCTTTGAGGCAGAAAGGTATAGCCGATAAACAAACCCAGCTGGCACTTACCAATGAAAAGATAGCTAAAGCCAATGAAGACTCGGCCAGAAGGCAAACCCTTCTTGCCACCGAGCAAAGAATCAGGGCGCAGCGACTCAGGATGCTGTCTATAGCCCAATCCATGGCTGTAAAATCCATCCAGATCGACCGCGACAAGGAAAGAAAAGGCCTTACTGCCCTGCAGGCTTTTCTCTTCAACCAGAAATTCGAAGGCCCCGCACGGCAGGGTGATATTTATAGCGGACTTTATGAAGCGATGAAAATGCTCAATCCGCCCGGGTACAATTTTCTGAAAGGACACGACGGAGCTGTTAGGGCAGTGACTTTTATTCCGCGGTCCACGATCATTTATTCT
>JAKAMP010000443.1 GCA_021812865.1 Bacteroidota bacterium
TCGAATAATGAAATTCAATCATACAAAAACAGAGTGCTGTGCAGGAATGGTAAGTAAGGGAAAGCCCTGCGGCATCCATATATTCCTCAGTGGCGGATGGTTAATAGTTGGTTTGCTGCTGCTGCCGCTAAGCGCTCCTGCCCAACCCGACACTTCTTTTCATATCTATCTCATGTTCGGACAGTCAAACATGGAAGGGGCAGGAAAGATTGAAGCACAGGACCTGGTTACCAATCCCAGGGTAAAGATGATGCAGGATCTCACCTGTTCGAACCTTAACCGGAATTATGGCGAATGGTATACCGCTTCGCCTCCGCTCAATCGTTGCTGGAGCGGACTGGGACCTGGCGATTCGTTTGGCCGGATGCTTGGTGCGGAAGCTCCGCCTTATGTTACCATCGGACTGATCAATGCTTCCGTGAGCGGATGCAATATTTATATTTACAAGAAGGGATGTCCCGATGGACTCGATGCAGCGAGCCAGGGAATCCCATTCGATTGTGGGTATGCATGGCTGCTCGATCTGGCGAAAAAGGCGCAGCAGGTAGGTGTAATCAAGGGAATCATTTTTCACCAGGGTGAAACCAATACCGGCGATCCCAATTGGAAATACACGGTTCAGCAAATCGTCAAGGATCTGAAAACGGATCTCGGGCTGGGCGATATTCCTTTTCTTGCGGGAGAACTTCTGTATGCCCAGTATAATTCCTGCTGCAGCGCCCACAATGTTGAAATCAACAAACTGCCTGATCTTATACCCAATGCATTTGTGATTTCTGCTTCAGGACTGCCGGGAGCAGATTATGCCCATTTCACTTCGGCCTCGTACCGCACCCTGGGTGAGCGATATGCCCGGAAAATGCTTCAGCTTGTTTACCATATCTGTGATTCTTCGGGCATTGAACCCTGGTATTTCCTGAACGACGGTACATTGAAGAAAGGTGATTCCCTCCTGGTGAACCGCGGTACTAAAATTACCTTAGACCCGGCGCCATCGAATGCGCTTGGAACCTGGAGCTGGAACGGAACCGGAATTTCAGGCACCGCGAGGCAGCTTGTGATGACGCCTGCCGCAGAAGGCATCTATAATGCGATGGTAACCTATACCAATGAGTGCGGAGCAATCAGCCGCCTTTCCTATAAAATTGTCGTTTGCGATTCCGTTCCCCTTGAACCTTGGTACAGTATTGATGGGGGAGCATGGAAGGAATCCGCTTCGGTTTGTGTGAAAAAGGGGGCAAGCCTCGTGTTAGGACCTCATCCGGTTGATGCCCAGGGCACATGGTTCTGGTCAACCGCTAATGCGGATGCTGCATCCAGGGAACAAGTATGGAGCACAGCCGTCATGGGAACACGATCGGCAATAGTTACCTTTACCAATGGCTGTGGCGCCATCAGTCATCTGCAGATGAAAATCACTGTGAGCGACTCAACCTTCATCCAGTCGTGCTACACGGTCAATGATGGTGCGCTGACTTTATCCAACCAGATCAGGGTGAGCAAAGGGGACAGCCTGGTGCTGCAACCGTTTCCTTTCAATGCTTCGGGTGCATGGAACTGGAGCGGAGCAGGCTTGTTGGGAAGTGCACAAAAACAGCAGGTGAGCACCAATATCCCCGGGACTTACGATATTCAACTGATGTACACCAATACCTGTGGTATAGACAGTCACCTCCCCATTCAGCTTATTGTAGATGCCATTACGGGGATTTTCTCAAATGCTCACCAGGGAGAAAAATTGGAAGTTTTTCCAAATCCGGCCAGTCAGATTTTATATATTCGCGATCATGTACCCAACGGAACAGCCATGCCTGTAACATGCCTCATCCTGAATTCACTCGGACAGGTTCAGCAAACAGAATCTTTCTCCGTTCCGGCAGCGGAATATATGCTCGATATTAGTAAATTGGGGGCAGGGACATACTATCTGAAACTGATCAGCTCAGGCGAACCGTTCATGGTGAAATTTGTGAAAATGAAATAAATATTCTTTTAGTTTAATAACAAGCCTGTTAAACACTAAACAAAAATACCCCCTGGGCATCTCCATGTGGTATTTGGAACGGTCCGGCTTCGGTTTATTTATAGGAAAGCCTGTAAATATTCAGCAATTCATCGTCGCCCAACTGTCGCGGATCAACCTGGAAGAGTCCGCCCATGGTTTCCCTCGCATTCGTAACGAATCCCGATAGGTCAGAGGGTTGAATTTTCCAGTCGCTCATCTTCAGATCATCCACATGGCAGGCCTTTTGCATGGAAACCAGTGCATCAGTAAACTCAGAGGCTTTGGTGCTTTTACGCCCTGTCATGGCTTCAGCCATGCTCATAAACCGATCACAACAGACATCTGTAAAGGCCGAAAAATAAGCTTTTGAAAGGATGATGAGTCCGGCACCGTGCGGCAATGCGGGATAATGCGCACTCATGGCATGTTCCAGAGAATGTTCCGAGGTGCAGCTCGAGGTAGATTCCACCATCCCCGAAAGCATGCTGGCCAGGGCCACCTGTGTTCTGGCCTCCATGTCGTTGCCTTCCTTCACCGCCCTGGGCAAATATTTAGAAAGAAGGCTTATACTCTTCAATGCATATACATCGCTTACCGGGCTTGAAACATTGGCGATATAACCTTCCGCAGCATGGAAGAAGGCATCAAATCCTTGGTATGCCGTGAGCGACGGAGGCACAGAAACCATCAGTTCCGGATCCACAATCGAAAGGACAGGAAAGGTATAGTCGTTTCCGAATCCGATTTTTTCGTTCCTCTCTTCATGGGTGATCACCGTCCAGGGATCGGCTTCTGTGCCGGTGCCTGCTGTGGTTGGAATGGCAATCACGGGCAAGGCCCCGCCGGTGGTCAGCTTTTCTTTTCCCGTACCACCAAAAATATAATCCCAGTAGTCCCCATCATTACGGGCCATCACGGCTATGGATTTGGCCGAGTCGATCGCGCTTCCCCCGCCCAGACCGACAATAAAATCGCAGCCTTCCTTCTTGCATAACGCAGCGGCTTCCATTACATGCGACCGGATGGGGTTCGGCAAAATCTTGTCAAACACTACCGCATCGGCGCCATTTGAAGATAAAAGCCTGGTTACCCTCTCCAGGTACCCAAATTTCTTCATCGACTGTCCTGCCGTGATTACAATCAACGCCTTCTTGCCCGGTAGTTTTTCCTTACCAAGCTTTGTCAGAGTCCCCTGCCCGAAAATGAGCCGGGTTGGAATAAAATGATTGAAAACTGATTTGTTCATAAGTTCTAGTTTATGAGAGATTTATGTTTAGATTGAATTTTCAGAATGATAAGATCGG
>JAKAMP010000444.1 GCA_021812865.1 Bacteroidota bacterium
TCCCGTATGATTCGTCCACAGAGAGAAGCGCAGTTCCCAGGTGAGCGGTGACTTGTTGAATCAAAGTATTATTTTCCATCAGCGGGGTATCTTTCAGGCTGTTTTGATTGTTTGAATGCCAAAACGGGCAAGCATTTCCTTGTATTCGGGGGAATAGCGCTTGCGCAGGCTTTCGTTTCTGACCAGTTCCTGCACTTTCATAAAGCCGTCGAGGATTTGTTCAGGGCGCGGAGGGCAGCCGGGAACATAAACATCGACAGGCACCACGCGGTCAATTCCTTGCAGAACGCTGTAGGTGTCGAAAATACCTCCGCTCGAGGCGCAGGCTCCGACAGCCATAACCCAGCGTGGTTCGGCCATTTGTTCATAAACCTGTTCCACTACGGGAGCGAGTTTTTTGGCTATGGTTCCCATCACCATCAGCAGGTCGGCCTGGCGGGGAGAATAGCTCAGTCTTTCTGCGCCAAAACGACCCAGGTCGTAATGGGCGCCCATGGTGGCCATGAACTCAATACCACAACAGGAGGTAGCGAAAGGCAAAGGCCAGATCGAATTCGAACGGGCCAGCCCAATTACTTTTTCCAGCGAGGTGGCAAATAATCCGGGCGCAGAAAAACCTTCCGGGGGTGCAACTTTTGTATATGCCATAATTGAAAATCTCCTTTATAAGTCTGGGAATACCCGGCACATCATGATTTCGTCCATTCGAGCGCACCCTTCTTGAGGATATAGTAGAAACCCACCAGGAAGAAAGCTATGAAAAGAAGCATTTCAAAGAAACCTGCCCATTTCAGATCCTTGAAATTCACTGCCCAGGGATAGAAGAAAATCACTTCCACATCGAAAAGCACATAAAGAATCGCAATCAGAAAATACTTCACAGAATAGGGGAAGCGGGCATTGCCTTTCACTTCTATGCCGCACTCAAAATTCTCCTCTTTACGGGTGGAGCGGACTCTTCTTCTTTTGCCTCCAATCACATGGGTGAGAAACATCACTGCCACTACAAACAACAGAGCCACAATGAGCTGGAGGGCAATAGGCAGAAAATCTTCGGGTACGAATGTCTTTTCCATAACGTTTGAAAGATATTCCACAAACTTATACTTTTTTAAAAAAAATGACTAAAATCACTAAAAAAAGAAACATAATTCATGTGCCTAGGTTTAGATGTTATACAGCAGGAACGACGATGTGTTTGTGAATGAGTGTTATACGAATAACAATATTTTTGCTGATCAAAATTTTCTTGCTTTTCTCCCAAAGGCTTGTCAATAAAGAGTTATTGAACACGGTACCTTTGAAATATCTTGGAAACACTGCAAAAAATTAAAACTTGGTTAAACAGATTATAAATTTCAGTTTTTCTTCCGGTTACAGACCCCGTTGTTAGATGAAAAATAATTTGCCCCGTCTTCATTTTCTGAAGGTTAATAAAAAAATATTCATTCTGATTGGAAACTTTATTTACATTTATGCCATCAAACCAGATTAGTGTTGAAACCCTGGAATTTCAGCCTGATCCATCCTGTAGGTCAGCATTTTTGCGTGTATTATATACCATTATGTATTCTATACAAATTAAACCCCTAAACTACGCTTTATGAAATCTAATCGTCTCATTCTTGTTCTGTTATGCAGCGTCATCATCATGTTCAGTTGCGGCAAGAAACAGAACTCAACGGGTGCAAAAGCAGGCGACAGTGTCTCGTCCTCTCAGGTTGTACAAAACGTGGAACCCGGCAAGAAATTCAAAATTGAATCGGGAAAGATCGTAATCAATTCCGAAATGATGGGAATGAAGATGAAACAGACCTTCTATTTTGAGGATTACGGAAAGAAGTACCTGATGGAAACAGATATGGGTTTCGGGAAATCCATCGAGTTCGACAAGGATGGCAAGCATATCAGGATCAATGAAACGGCCAAGACGATAAATGATAAGGGTTCAGCCCTTGATCTGGCCAACCAGTTCATGGGTTTTGATTTTTATTCCGATTATGAGAAAAGCAAGGCCAAATGGTCGGTGTTGGGCACAGAGGAGATAGCCGGCAAACCATGCGACAAGTATTCGGTGGATGTACCCGATTATAAAACCAAAGGTTATTACTGGATCTGGAAAGACACCAATATTATCCTGAAGATGGATGTAGACCAGAACGGGAACAAAATAACCTGGACGGCCGAATCGGCTGAGCCCGGCGTGAAAATCCCGGCTGAGCTGATGAACATTCCCGCCGGCTATAAAGAAGAATAGCCCCTTCATTTTCCATGCTAACCTGTTCTTCGGGAATTGCATTCCTCCTCGGGGTGCAAAAAGGATGGCTTTATTCAAGCTCCTGAGAATATGCTTCGCCATGCTGCAAGCGAAAAAGTATGTTTGCGGTATCCTGATGCGGGATATTTTGAAAGGAGCGCTGCATGGAAAGTAAAGGGGTACGCAAAACAAGTTTTTACGAAAAATAAATTCTAATATAAGGTATATGTACAAGGAATTGAGCGAAGTGATGATGGTGGATCAGGAAAAGTGTGTGAATTGTCACAAGTGCATCTCTGTTTGTCCGGTAAAATATTGCAATAACGGCAGTGGAAGTACGGTTGAGCTGAATCCCGACATGTGCATTGGTTGTGGCGCGTGTATTACGGCCTGCACGCATGATGCAAGAATTTATATTGACGATTTCGATGAGTTTCTGGGAGATCTCGGGAAAGGAGTACCCATGGTGGCTGTGGTGGCGCCATCTATTGCAGCGAACTATCCCGATCATTTCCTCAATGTCAATACTCTTTTGAAGCAAATGGGAGTGACGGCTGTGTTTGATGTCAGTTTCGGTGCAGAACTCACCGTGAAGTCGTACCTGAACCACCTGGAGAAAAACAAGCCCAGGACCATCATATCCCAGCCCTGTCCGGCGCTGGTCAGTTACATCCAGATTTACCGGCCTGAGCTGATCCCTTACCTGGCGCCGGCCGATAGTCCCATGCTGCACACCATGAAGATGATCAGGCATTATTATCCCCAATACAGCAGGCACCGGATTGCTGTGATTTCTCCGTGCTTAGCCAAGAGAAGGGAATTCGATGAAACAGGCATTGGCGATTACAATGTTACCATAAAATCGCTCAACCGGTATATTGATGACAGTCACATCAGGCTACGGGATTTAGAGGCCACTGAATATGACAATCCGCCGGCTGAAAGGGCCGTACTGTTTTCCACCCCCGGGGGTCTTTTGCGTACCGCCGAGCGTGAGGTTCCAACCATTGGTTCCGTTTCGAGGAAGATTGAGGGCAAGGAGCTGGAGA
>JAKAMP010000445.1 GCA_021812865.1 Bacteroidota bacterium
TTTATGGAGGTGAAGGACTATCCCCTCGCCGTAGCTCAGGCCAGACAGGTGCTCAAAAGATGGAAAGGCTATATTTTGAAGGAAAATGAGCAAACCGCCGATTACCAGGTGCAGGATGAGTTGGTTATGCGTGTGCCGGCGGCCAGCTTCGACTCCCTGGTAAATGATGTAATTAAGCTGGCCTGGAAGGTTACCAATAAATCCATTGAAGCGAAAGACGTTACCGAGGAATACGTGGATATTGAGGCAAGGCTCAGGTCCAAACGGGAAGTTGAAAAAAGGTATATTGACTTGCTGAAAGAAGCTAAAAGCGTGGACGATATTCTGAAGGTGGAAGAACAGCTTCGGGTGATCCGTGAAGAAATAGAAGCAAGAGAAGGGCGACTGAAATATCTTCAGAACCAGGTCGATTACAGCACGCTGAACCTTACCATCACCAAAAAACTATCAACCCGCACAAGTATCGATTTCTTCTTCAGGGTAGCAGAAGCATTGAAGGGCGGCTGGAGGGGACTCCTTGGCTTCATCATTGCATTTGTTTACATATGGCCCTTCATTCTGATCATTGGAGTAACCCTGTACCTCATCCTACGCCGAAACCGGAAAAATAAGGCAGGGGAAAATTAACCCCTCTGGGTCAGTGATAAATACAAAGCCTGATCATAACATGAAACAGGCATCTGTTAATCAAGCCATTCAAAACCTGTGTAGGGAACCAGGGTAGCTGGAATTTTAATTCCTTTGGGTGTTTGGTTATTTTCGAGGAGGGAGGCCACGATCCGGGGGAGAGCCAGTGCACTTCCGTTCAGTGTATGTACCAGTTTTGTTTTCTTATCACCGGGTTCTTTAAACCTGCATTTCAGTCGGTTGGCCTGGAAGGATTCAAAATTCGATACCGAACTAACTTCAAGCCATTTCTGCTGTGCAGCGGCATATACCTCAAAATCGTATGTAAGCGCCGAGGTAAAACTCATATCTCCACCGCAGAGTTTCACAATGCGGTAGGGCAGTTCGAGCTTCTGCACCAGTCCTTCCACATGGTTCACCATATCTTCAAGAGTGGCATAGGAGGTATCGGGGTGCACAATCTGTACGATCTCCACTTTGTCAAACTGGTGTACCCGGTTAAGTCCTCTTACATCTTTTCCGTAAGATCCGGCCTCGCGCCGGAAGCAGGGTGTATAGGCAGTGCATTTAATGGGTAGTTCTTCTGCAGTAAGGATCACATCACGGAAAATATTCGTTACAGGAACCTCAGCCGTAGGAATGAGGTATAGATTGTCGAGGGTGGCATGATACATTTGCCCTTCCTTATCGGGTAGCTGGCCGGTGCCGAATCCTGAATCTTCATTGACCATCAGGGGGGGTAGATATTCACGGTACCCGGCGCGGATTGCTTCGTCGAGGAAGAAGCTGATCAGGGCCCGCTGCAGCCTTGCTCCCTTACCTTTGTATACCGGGAATCCTGCGCCGGTAAGCTTGTTGCCCAGTTCGAAATCGAGGAAGTCATATTTTGTACCCAGATCCCAATGTGGCATAGCATCTGCTGGTAACACAGGCTTTTTCCCTCCCTCTCTGACCACAAGGTTGTCGGCCGCAGTTTTCCCCGTAGGTACCGAATCGTGCGGAACATTGGGAACCAAAACAAGAGTCTCCTGAAGCTTCCGGCTTACCTCATCCATCTCCTCCCCGAACAGCCTGATCTCTTCTTTCAGCTTTGTGGTCCTTTCCTTCGCCTGGTTGGCTTCTTCTTTCTTCCCCTGCTGAATTAACTGCCCTATTTCCTTGGAAATATTGTTCATATCGGCTTGAAGGGAATCGGCTTTGAATTGGATTTCCTTGCGCCTGTCGTCAAGTATAATAATGGTATCAATGAGTTCGTGCCTGTTGAAGTTTTTCCGGGCCAGCTTCTTTAAAACCTCTTCTTTGTTATCCCTGATATAATTAACCGTTAACATGATGAATAGGTATAAAATGAAAAATCTCCTGCCTTGTTACCTGAGTAAAGGCAGGAGACGCAAGGTATAAAAAAATCTTTATTGTTCGCTGGGAGTAACAGAAACTACCGAACGGTCATTTTTCTTCCGGGTGAAAGAAACAACTCCATCCGTAAGGGCAAATAAGGTATGATCCTTGCCCATGCCCACATTGAGGCCGGGATGGTGAACCGTTCCTCTTTGCCTGACAAGGATGTTGCCGGCTTTTACAGTCTGGCCGCCAAACAACTTAATGCCAAGTCGTTTACTCTGCGAATCGCGGCCGTTACGCGAACTACCTGCTCCTTTTTTGTGTGCCATATCGCTATATATTTACGAATGTATCCTTTATTTTTTGGTTGATTTTGCTTTGGTCTTGCTTGCGCCCTCCTTTGCAGGCTTGGCTTCTTTTTCCTTGATTGCTTTTGCAGGTGCGGCCTTTTTGGCTGGCGCCTTCTTGGTTTCGCCCGTAGCTGCCTTTGTTTTCTTCTCAGCAGGCTTCTTTTCTGCTGCTTTCTTTACAGCGGGTTTCTTAACTATCTTGGCTTCAGCAACAGCCTCAGTGTCTTCTGCTTTCACCCTGGCCTTTTTAGCAGGAGTTTTCAGCACGCCACCTTCCGATACGATCTCTTCAATCAGAATCTGGGAAAAATACTGACGATGACCTTTCAGTTTCTTGAAATCTTTCCTTCTTTTCTTCTTGAATACCAGCACCTTCTCACCTTTCAGGTGACCAAGGATTTTCGCATGAACCATGGCACCGCTCAATACCGGCTCACCCACCAGCACTTTCTCATCATTGTCGATGAGCAACACCTTGTCGAAGGATATTTCATCGCCTTCTTCACCAGTCAACCGGTGCACGTAGATCTTTTTGTCTTTTTCTACTTTGAATTGTTGTCCTGCGATATCAACTATTGCGTACATTACTTGCAGATTTAAATCATTTCAACTTTTGGGACTGCAAAAATAAAAAAGTTTCAGTGATATACAAAGTTTTATGAAATATTTTCTGGTTCTTAAACAGGGTATTATGCAGGGGCATAGGCTGCCAAGCCATTTCCAATCTTCGCTAAGAATTCCTTTTTTGATTGAGTAATTCATTATATTTGTGAGAACAAACCGTGTGGTAGCATAGAAACAATGTGTGGAAATGAGTAAGATCAAGCTAAATGTTTTAGGGATTTCATACAGTCAAACCCAGACAGGAGCCTATGCTCTTGTTTTAACCGAGGAAAATGGCGAGCGGAGGATACCCATTATCATAGGAGCCTTTGAGGCGCAGTCCATAGCCATTCAACTCGAAGGGCTCAAGCCTCCCC
>JAKAMP010000446.1 GCA_021812865.1 Bacteroidota bacterium
TTGGAAAGTAAAGAAAAATAGAAATAAAATACCGCATTGCTTCAGTATCCGTCGGACAGGCATGCTGAGTATTAACGTGGTCATGTGACGATGAAATGGACTGATTTGTGATTCACCTGCAGGTATGTTATTTTTGTGGGCTAAAATGTATACGGTCATGGCATCGCAAACCCCTTCCATTCCAAAAGGCACGAGAGATTTTTCACCGGTTGAAGTAAGACGTCGCGAATACATATTCGGACAGTTGAAAGACGTGTTCCGGCTGCATGGTTACCAGCCCATAGAAACGCCCGCCATGGAAAATCTGTCTACCTTACTTGGAAAATACGGGGAAGAAGGCGACAAGCTTCTCTTCAAGGTGTTGAATTCAGGCAATTTCATGGCCGATGCAGGCATTAATGCTTCATCGGGAATTGACTCAAATGGTTTGTCATTGAAAATATCCGAGAAAGGGCTTCGCTATGATCTTACGGTTCCCTTTGCCCGTTATGTGGTGCAGCACCAGAACGAAATCAATTTTCCGTTTCGCAGGTTCCAGGTGCAGCCTGTTTGGCGGGCCGACCGGCCGCAGAAAGGCCGTTACCGTGAGTTTTACCAGTGCGATGTGGATGTGATCGGCAGCAATTCCTTACTGAATGAGGCCGAACTGATCCTGATCATCGATGAGGCTTTTCAAAGGCTCAATCTAAAGGTGATGGTAAAAATCAACAACAGGAAAATCCTTACCGGGATTGCCGAAGTGACCGGGCAGGCCGATAAGATCGTTCCCATTACCGTGGCCATCGACAAGCTTGAAAAGATTGGTCTGCAAAAGGTTAGGGAGGAGATGGAATCCCAGGGGATACCCCCGGAGGCAGTGGAAAAGCTTTTGCCATTGCTTTCGTTTGAAGGAAGTACAGCCGAAAAGCTCACATTCCTGAAGAATTATCTCGCTGATTCGGAAACCGGACTTCTTGGGGTAAAGGAACTGGAAGAAGTTCTGGGGCTGGTAGTTTCTTTGGGAATCCATTCGAAGGTGGAACTCGATATCTCGCTGGCCCGGGGACTAAATTACTATACAGGAATCATCATTGAAGTGAAATCGGAAGAGGCTGTAATCGGCAGCATCTGTGGGGGAGGACGATACGATAACCTTACTGGCATATTCGGCCTGGCAGGCATCTCGGGGGTGGGTGTTTCATTCGGCGCCGACAGGATTTATGATGTAATGCTGTCGCTAAACCGTTTTCCTGAAGACACCCAGGCGTCTACCAGGGCCCTGTTCGTCAATTTCGGAACGGCAGAAGCTGCTTTTGCCATGCAATTGTCATCGGACCTGAGGAAAGCCGGCATTTCCTGCGAACTTTATCCCGAAGCCGCCAAGCTGAAAAAACAATTTTCCTATGCCGACGGCCGGGCTGTTCCTTTCGTGATTATAATTGGGGAAGACGAACTGAGGGACCAGAAAGTCACCGTCAAGAACATGCGGAAAGGCGAACAGGTAACCATACCCGCAAAGGAGCTGGTTACTCACCTAAGCAGGGAATGATCCTGCCGGTTCACCGCCGGGAAACCCTGAATTCGAAACTTTTGTAAGATAGATTTGTGCATTCATTCCTATTGGTTTGCAATGCATAGGTTTATAAATATTCAATTTAATTCACGGCTTTTTTTCAAAACAGGTTTTTAAATATGTTCTTCCATAGGGGAATAAATTTTCCTGCGATTATTTTTACTGCCTCAACCATTGAGTATGTCCATGGAAAACAACATTTATTACATTTCTCCCGATAATCTGGAGTTTGCGAATATTGTCAAAGTGATGCAGCCGGGCATGAAGCTCGCACTATCGGAAGAAGCTGTGCAAAGAATTGAAAGGTGCCGTAATTATCTTGATCATAAGATTGCTGCTTCAGACGAACCCATGTATGGGATCAACACAGGTTTTGGATCTTTGCATGACCGATCCATCGGAAAAGAGGATCTGGGAAAGCTCCAGGAAAACCTGGTGATGTCGCATGCCTGCAGTACGGGCGATGAGGTGCCCAGGGAGATTGTTAAGCTCATGCTTTTTTTGAAAATCCAGGCCCTGGCATATGGTAATTCAGGCGTGCAGTTGTCCACCGTTCTGCGGATGATCGATCTTTTCAATGAAAGCATTATCCCCGTAGTATACCAGTATGGTTCCCTGGGGGCGTCAGGCGACCTTTCTCCGTTGGCCCATCTCTCCCTTCCATTGATAGGACTGGGGGAAGTCCATCTTGATGGTCACAAAGTGCCTGCAGCTGTAGCTTTCCGAGAGTATGACTGGAAACCGCAGCAGCTGAAATCGAAAGAAGGACTTGCCCTGCTAAATGGAACGCAGTTCATGAGTGCATATGGCGTGCATCTCTGCCTTAGGGTTTTTAAGCTGGTTCAGCTTTCCGATATTATCGCCGCCCTTTCACTGGACGCCTTTGATGGACGTATAGAACCTTTTCACGAACTGATCCAGAAAATACGGCCATACAAGGGGCAGATTGAGACAGCTCGCAGAATGAGGTTTCTGATGGACGGCAGTGAGCTTATCAACCGGCCCAAAAAACACATCCAGGATCCCTATTCATTCAGGTGCATACCACAGGTTCACGGTGCATCAAAGGATTCCATTGATTATGTGGCATATGTTTTTCAGCGGGAGATCAATTCAGTGACCGATAACCCGACCATCTTCCCCGAGGAGGACCTGATCATCTCTGCCGGCAATTTTCATGGCCAACCCCTTGCCCTGGCGCTCGACAACCTTTGTATCGCCATGTCGGAGTTGGGGAATATATCTGAACGCAGAACTTACCAGCTGCTTTCCGGCAACAGGGGCCTGCCACCTTTCCTGGTGGCCAATCCCGGACTGAATTCAGGTTTCATGATCCCTCAATACACGGCAGCCGCCATGGTGAGCCACAACAAGCAGTTGTGCACTCCTTCATCGGTTGACAGTATTGAATCGTCAAACGGGCAGGAGGATCACGTGAGCATGGGCGCAAATGCAGCCATCAAAGCCTTTAAGGTGATGGAAAATCTTGAACGCATCCTGGCCATAGAATTATTCAATGCAGCCCAGGCCTTGGAATTCCGAAGACCATTGAAAAGTTCTCCCTTCCTGGAGGATTTTATGAAGCAATACCGTACACAAGTCAGATTCATTGAAGAAGATAAGGTAATGTATGAAGATATCCAATGGACCATCGAGTTTCTGCGAGATGTGAAACTCGAGCTTCCTGAACTTTTCCGATACGGATTCTGAAAATTTTACTTTGCAATAAATTAAAAACCAATGTCT
>JAKAMP010000447.1 GCA_021812865.1 Bacteroidota bacterium
GCCTTGGCAATATTTTTCATGTTAGCCTTTTCAATATCGGTAAGATCAAAATCATTTTCCACCTTGCGGTCAGCGCCTTCCCCGGCATTTCTTCCAATGGTGAGAATGGCCATATCGTTCGAAGCGGCCAGCTCATTGGCCAGTTCCGGAGAAATGCTCATTTCGTCAATCGGTTTGCGGGCCATCATGAAAAATCCCTTAGGCTGTTTCTCTTTTGCCTGCTTCAGATAGCTCTGGTAGGAATCCATGAGGGGTGCATCCACTGTATATCCACCATTTTTGAGGCCTTCGGCAAGAGATACGCTGTATGCTTCATTCACATCGCCACTGCCGGTTCCACCAATAATGATGTCGTAGGTTGCGTTGCCAAAAGCAGCGATCTTATGCACATCCTTTTCCAATGGAAGGGCCTGGCTTTCGTCCTTCAAGAGGATCATTCCCTCATCGGCAACTATGCGCGTCATTTCTGCATGTGCCTTCAGATCGGGCTTGTTCGAATATTTGTATTTTTCAAACCTCGGAGATTCAACCAGAATATTCAGTATCCTTTCCACATTCTGATCGAGTACCTTTACATCCAGTGAACCGTTCTTAACAGCTTCAATTATTTTCTTATATTGATCAGGGTTTCCCGGCATCAGGAGGTCGTTGCCGGCTTTCATCTGGGCAACCGCATCCTTGCCTCCACCCCAGTCGGTCATCACATAGCCCTTGAAACCCCAGTCATTGCGCAGAATATTCGTGAGCAGATCGTGACTTTCCGAAGTATAGGTTCCATTAACCTTGTTATATGACGACATAACCGTCCAGGGCTGTGCTTCCTGTACTGCAATCCTGAAACCCTCGAGGTAAATTTCGCGAAGCGCTCTTGCACTTACCACAACATTCACCGTATTCCGGTTGGTTTCCTGATTATTCGCTACAAAATGCTTGATGGAGGTACCGACCCCCTGGCTCTGGATACCGGTTACCATAGCGGCGGCCATCTTACCCGACACAAACGGATCTTCGGAATAGTATTCAAAATTCCTTCCGCACAGAGGATTGCGTTGAATGTTCATGCCAGGACCCAGCAGCACATCAATACCATATTCTTTCACTTCGTTGCCATAGGAGTGTCCAAGATCCTTCACCAGCCCGGTGTTCCATGTTGAGGCAAGCAATGTCCCTACAGGAAATGCGGTTGCATAATAGGTATTGGGATCGTCCTTTCGCGTAGGACTGATTCTCACGCCCGCAGGTCCGTCGGAGAGTACCATGGAGGTTATGCCAAACCGTGAGATTTCTGCCGAGGTCCCCGCTGCACCCGGTACAAATTTGCTCACCTTTTTGATCATCGCATTGTAAGTAGTATCGGCATCGGGCTGCGATTCAAAAGGATTTCTTCGGTTTCCCAAGCGCTTCCTGATTGAATCGGGCAATTCAAAATGCATACCCGTTCCTACCACTAACCTGGCTTTTTCTTCAAGCGTCATGGCAGCAACTACTTTTTTTATGTTCGACTGACTCAGCTTGGGCGCTTGCTGTGCCCTGATGTTAAAGGAAATGCTGATGAACATTCCCAAAAACAACATCAAAAACATGAATTGTAACTTTTTCATTCTATCAGGTATTAATTAATAAATGGATAATCTGGTGATTGGTGATTGGTGATTAGTTTATATCAGTAATTTATGATTGGTTTTAGAAAGGAGCGGTATTCACAACCCATGACAATATTTGTTGCTGGATATTGGAGGGATGGAATACCGCTGAAATGAACTTCAACTAAACTTAACACCTATACCTATTACTACTGAAGTTCATTATGTCATCATTCAAGGAACGTAATGATTAAAAATTCACAATATTATCTTTTCATTGCTCTGGCGATGGCATTCTCTGCAAGGGGCTCCATTACCTTATATCCTGCCAGGTTGGGATGTACGCCATCTTCAGTGTATTCTTTCTTCAGGCCTTTTCGCTCATCCACCAAGGCTGAATAATAATCGAGGTAAACAAATCCATTTTCTTCAGCATATTTCTTTATCCAGGCATTGAGAGCTGCAATTTTCCCGGCTGGCTGCAAACCAGGTTTCCAGGGGAAATCGTAAGCCGGAAGAACGGAGGACAGAACCACCCGGATCCGGTTTTGCCTTGCCAGGTCGGACATGGATGCGATATTGTCTTCGATCATTTCGAGCGTGGAAGGACCAGTATTTCCTGCGATATCGTTAGTTCCTGCAAGAATAACCACCACCCTGGGCTTCAGGTGAATCACATCGGCACGGAAACGGATCAGCATCTGGGGTGTAGTTTGCCCGCTGATTCCCCTGTTGATGTATGGTTTCCCTGCAAAAAAGCCGGAGTCGGTGCGTAGCCAGCCCTCTGTGATGGAGTTGCCCATGAATACCACCCTGTTTTCGTTCTTCCCGGGAAGGCCCACCTTCTGGTTATCCTCCCTGAAACGGGAAAGATTGGGCCAGTCGTTACGCATCTTATCTTCCTGTGCCCGTAAATTCATGACACCGGCCATGAGGGAGATCAGCAGCAGAAAAGCAATTCTTCTTTTATTCATGATCTAAATAAATGTTGATTTACATGAACGCTAATTCAATAAAATACTTGTATGAACGATCAATTTTTTGATGATTTTTCATCATGTTATTCATAACGAATGGCATCGATCGGATCCAGTTCTGAAGCTTTCCTGGCAGGGTACCATCCGAAAAATACCCCAATGACGGTACATACAACAAAGGAAAGTACCACCGATTTTACCATCACTACCGTTGGCCAGTTCATGATGGAGCTGATCAGCAGGGAAGCGCCTATTCCAAGCAGGATGCCGATAATTCCACCAATGACGCTGAGCATGGTCGATTCAACCAGGAACTGCATCAGAATATCGATGCCCCGGCCCCCGATGGACATCCTCAGGCCGATCTCCCTGGTTCTTTCGGTGACCGATACGTACATGATGTTCATGATGCCGATACCGCCCACTAGAAGCGAAATTCCGGCGATAGCCCCAAGCAAAACGGTAAGCACATTGCTTACGGAACTGAAAGTATTCACCAACTCCGTTTGAGACCTCACAGTAAAGTCATCGTCGGTTCCTTTGATTTTATGTGAAGTTCGGAGCGTCTGGGTGATTTCATCCACGGCCTTATCCGACACACTTTCGCTGGCGGCTGAAGAATATATTCCCTGCAGGTATGTGATAGCCAGGATTCTTTTCATTATTGTGGTATAAGGCGCCAGTATGAGATCATCCTGATCCTGCCCGAAGCTATTTTGCCC
>JAKAMP010000448.1 GCA_021812865.1 Bacteroidota bacterium
GGATCAGTTCTTTTACCCTTGCCGGTGAATATTTCTTCTTTTCCGGACCTCCCAGCTGATCGGTAATTCCATCGGAGAAAAAGAATATCCTGTCGCCCTTTTGCAGGCCTATGGCATGATTGGTGAAGTTTTCCTCCGGCTTCTTGCCCAGGGGAATACCTCCAATGGCCTTCCGGTCACCCTTATGTTCTATTAATTCGCCCTTTCGCAAAAGGTACAAAGGACGATGGGCGCCGGCAAAATGCAGTTCATGTTTTTTCAGGCTGATTTTGCAAAATGCAATATCCATGCCATCCCGGGCATCGGCTCCTTCCCGATTTTGCTTGAGGGTAAACCTTACGCTTTCGTGAAGTTTATCGATCACCTGTGCGGCATTCAGGTCGGTTTCCAGTCCCACAATGTTGTTGAGAAGGAAATAGCCTACGAACGACAGCATGGCCCCGGGGACTCCATGCCCGGTGCAGTCAACCGCAGCAATATGGATAATATCATTGCGCGACACAAACCACGGGAAATCGCCGCTAACCACATCTCTCGGTTTGTAATAGATGAAGCTCTTTGGAAGATATTCGCGGATGAGCTTGTTGTCGGGAAGGATAGCCTTTTGAATTCTTTCAGCATAATTGATGCTATCTTCAATTTTCTTGTTCTTATCCTGTATTTCCCTGGCAATGCGTTTTGCTTCCGTGATATCGTGGCCTACAAACAAAACCGTTTCCAGTTCATTCTCATTGAACTCCGGAATGGCATCGATGCTCATGATCCTTTCGCTCATCTTTTCTCCCATCATCAGGGGAAGGGTGAGCTCGGAATTCATCTTCTTAGGACTTGACTTGACCTGCTTGATGGTGGTTTCGAAGTAATTGAACAAGCCCTCAGAGAGATTGATCTCGTTAATTGATTTGTTCATAATGTCCTTTGGGTTAATCCCAATGTAATCCTCAATCACGGGATTGGCGTAGAAGAATTGTCCCGATGTGCTGAGCCGGATGATCATATCGAGTGAATTTTCGGAGAGCGATTGCATCTTGCTCTTCATGCGCTCTTCCTTTTCAGCTCTTTTGCGGGTGGTAATATCCTGTGAGTTAAAAATGATTCCGTCAATGGCAGGATCATTCAGGAGGTTGCGGCCGGTAGTCTCGATAAAGACCTTCTGGCCGTCCTTTTTCATGAAGGTATATTGGATGCTTCTTGGTTCTTTCGGGTTCTGAAGAAGTTCCGTAAACATGGTGCGAAGATCGGTCTCCCCGCGACGGGTGAGGCGATCAATATCCTTGCCCTTCATCATTTCCGACTGGGTATACCCGGTAATTTTGGTCACAGAGGGGCTCACATATTTCATCACCATGTTGTGGTCATAAATAAAAATGATCTCTGAGGCATTTTCGAGAAGGGAATGCAGTCTTTTCTGTGCATTTTCCACTTCCAGTATCTGTGCTTCGAGTTTTTCATTCGATTTCTGAAGTTCTTCCTGGGTAGCCCTCATTTCTTCTGCACTCTGCCTGAGCTGTTCCTCGTTCTCCTTAAGTTCCTGCGTCATTTTCTGGGCCTCAAGCAGCAACCTTTCCGTTTTCTGGTTTACCCTGAGGTTGAAGATGGTGCGGGCGATGATCTCTCCCAGTTCACGCATGAACTTGAGGGTGATATCGGGAATTTCGCCTTCGAGGGAAGCGATTTCAATGATCCCCTGAAGTTTTTCATCCGAAATCAGCGGAACAATAAGAATACTCCTGGGTTTCTGGTCACCGAGAATACCAGAGGAGATGGTAATATAGTCGTCAGGTATTTCCGTACGGTATATGATATCCCGTTCATAGGCACACTGACCAATTAATCCCTGACCAATCCTAAATTCCTGGTTTACGAATTTCTTGCGGTTATAGGCATATGTAGCCACATTGATCAGGATTTCCCGGTCCTCATCATACAGGTAAAGAGCGCCCTGAATAGCCCTGATATAGCGAATCAGATTAACGATCACCTGGTATGAAAGATTCTCAATTTTGTTGTGCATCCGGAGGATATTCGATACCATATCCTTCCCTTTGGCGATCCAGTTCTGCTCGGATTCCTTTTCGCGGTTTGCGAGAAGGTTATTCCTCATCAGCATCAGGCTTTCACCCAGGGTGTCTCCTTCATCTAACTTATATTGGGTTTCCAGGTTGCCTTCGCCTATTTCCCTTGCAAACCGGACATTTTTCTCCCGGCTGAAGTCCCGTTCGGCTATTTCTGAATTGAAAACTTCTAGGTCCTCTTTTCTGTGCCTGGTGAGCTTGTAGGTAATGAACACCATCAGGAAAGGAATCAGGTCGGCAAACCAGATTGCCGGATAATCCGTGTGGAGAGCAAGAAATCCTCTCAGGCTCACTGGCAAGCCCGTGGCAATCCAGGTGGATATCCAGGCAATCAGGATAATCAATACCCCTGCACCTGCAGAAATGAGGACTTCATTGCCCGCAGACAACCTGTTTAACCGGTCAACAAAACGCTTTGCACTCATAAGTCCTTATCCTGTTTCTGATGTTGAAGCTGCTGTAATTTTTTTCCCAGTTCCTCCGAAGCCAACCTGAAAACTTCTTCCATATGACCCTCTATGGGAGCAAAGGAAGAAATCTCAATCAAGCCCAGACACTCGTCCTCGGCTACCAGAGGAACAAACAATAAATGTTTTGGGGTTGCTTTTCCAAGTCCGCTGAGTACGGTAGTATAATCTTCGGGAATATTCTGAACATTCAGCAATTCCTTATTTCTGGCGACCTGGCCCGGCAGTGTTTCACCCAATTCAAAGCCGGTGGGTTTCTTTTCAGCATAGAATGCATAATCGCCGGCCAGTCTGAAATGATCGGTTCCTGCATCGCGGATAAAGAATAGCCCCTGTACCATTGGAAAGACCGATGCAATTTTACTGAGAGCCTCTGCCGCAAATTTTTCGGCCGGGTAGCCCGGTTTCCCCGGAATAGATTGCGGAATAAGTGCAGCAGCGGAATTTTGAATATCTTCCTGATTTTCGGCTGAAGTACTGGGTTGTTCTTTTTCGGAATGATTCTCCTTACTGGCAGAATTTTCCTGTGGCTTTTCCTCAGGAATTATTATCCCCTCGCCAGGCCGATTCTTCTCCAGGGCAAGGTAGAATAAAAGGAACGATGAAACAGCGACGACAAAAAGGCTGAAATAGGGCGAGACGTCGGAAGTGCCGAAGAAACCATAGCGGAATCCGTCTATCAGGTAAAAAAAGGGATTCAGGTGGGAAACCGCCTGCCAGAAAGGGGGGAGGGA
>JAKAMP010000008.1 GCA_021812865.1 Bacteroidota bacterium
AATTCTTCGGGATACCAAATTTAATGAATATGGTTGCTTTCGGCATAAAGGATAAGGATTGCCTGGCGACCTGCCGGAATATGGATGATATATTGCTGAAATGCCTTAAAATAGCTCAATCGTGTAGAGAACACAACCATTTGATGAATACAGAACGATCTGTTATACCTGACCATTCCAACTGAACCGTATCAGTCAATTCGGTTGAATATTCCTGGGAAGCAGAAGAGTTGGCTGCGTTTTGAACGGACGTGGGAAAGCAGAAATACCCTGGTAATGAGAGATTGGCATCAAATTGCCCCCGTACTGCCCTGCTCAGTTCAGAATAAAAAAGTGATCGCGACAGGAGTCGAACCTGTGACCCGCAGCTTAGAAGGCTGCTGCTCTATCCAACTGAGCTACGCGACCCTATTTTGCAGACGCAAAGGTATAAAAAAAACGCTTTTCACCAAGAATGAAAACAGCCTATCCCTGAAAATCTTACTCGCTCATTTTGTGGCAATTCAATAATTTCTTCATTAAATTCACGTAAAAATCATCCCATCGGTGAGCATCTGGAGAGGGAATATAGCGGATCGGTTATTTGGGAGAATCCAGGATATTGGAGTTGAAAACCGGTTTATGGCCGCAGGTGCATTCTTTTCGGCCCTTACTACCCTCACAGGCACCATCATCAACCTTCTGATCAACCTGAAATGGTCCGTTAGGCTCACCACGGCGTTCGGTGTACTCATTTATTCCTGCCTATATTATATCCTGAGATTCAGGAAATGGTTCTTATTCAGCAAATGGTTCATCACGATCTTCTCTTTCTTGTTTATCGATGTGCTTTGGATTCAGAATTATGGCTCTCAGGGACCTATCCTATATGTCCTAATGGTGCTGTATTCCATGCTGCTTTTCATTTTCGACAGCAGGCAACAGTTGGTTATTTCGGTAATTTACATACTTAATATCGCATGCCTGTTTACCCTTGAGTTCACACAACCTTCCTGGCTCGGTTTTTATCCCGATGAAACTTCCCGGATCATCGATAACTATACAGCCTTTCTGCTCTATATCGTGCTGATTTCCATCCTGATGGTCTCGGTGAAAGAAGGTTATATCCTGGAAAAGGAACGTGCGGTACAGTCCGACAAACTAAAGTCAGCCTTTCTTGCGAATATGTCCCATGAGATCAGAACTCCCATGAATGCTATTGTGGGGTTCAGCCAGCTGGCCGAAGCCAGCAGCGATGAATCAAAACGGAACGAATACATTCAGATTGTGCAGAACAACGCCATGTACCTCCTGCAGTTGATTGACGATATCATCGATATTTCAAAGATCGAGTCTGGTCAGCTGGATATACACCACACTACATTCTCATTGTCCGATCTTTTCAGGGAAGTGGAGTTGATTATTAAGCAACAGCTCATAAAATACGAAAAGCCATATCTGCTGCTGAAAGTTGAAATTCCCGATGAGGGGCTCAGCATTACCTCCGACCGCGTAAGAATCAAGCAGATTCTCATCAATCTCCTGAACAATGCGGCAAAACATACAGAGCAAGGCGAACTTATGTATGGAGTTAGGTTAAGTAATGGATATTTCGAGTTTTTTGTGAGTGATACAGGTTCAGGGATCGAGCTTCAGCACCAGGATAAGATATTCGACAGGTTCTACAAGGTGGAACAGCCATATTCTGAAACAATACAGAGAGGCACAGGCATTGGCCTGTCCATTGTGAAAAACCTTGTTGAACTACTAGGCGGCAAGATATGGTTCAATTCCATACCGGGCAAGGGTACCGATTTTTTCTTCACCATTCCAAGGGTAAGGGGCAAGGGGTTATCCTATACGGTGAACAATTCCAGGCATGAACTTAGGGGAAGCTGGAGTGGAAAAACCATTCTGATCGCCGATGATGAATTTCACAGTTACCTTTTCCTCAAGGAGGTACTGTCCAAAACAGGTGCGGAAATCTTATATGCCAGGAACGGAGAGGAAGCCCTGCAGATTTGCCGCTCACAATCCGGAATTGACATGGTATTGATGGATATGGAAATGCCTGTGTTGGATGGGAAAGCAGCAACCCGTCAGATCAAATCAATAAATCCGGCATTGCCGGTAATCGCTCAGACTGCTTATGCTTCCTATGAAGATAAAATGATGGCCCAGGAGGCAGGATGTGATGATTTTATCGCCAAACCTATTCTGGTAGGAGCCTTGCTTGAAAAAATGGACCATTTTCTCATGAAAGCCTGAAGCCATTTTCATCCCCGGCGCACAGGGTTTACCCGGACTATATCAATACTTCCCTGAATATATTTTATGGATGTTCTTCAATATCCCCCAGGTGGAGGTCAAGCGCTCTTACAGAAATGTTGATCTCCCAGGCCGACAGGGCAAGAGAGAGAATGAGCAGAATGAGGGCAATGCCGAAGATCATTTCGGCAAATGCCACAGCATGAATATAAATTAGAAACATGCAGAGAACACAGAGCAAAAGACTTGTAATTCCTGCAAATTGCATGTGCCTGATCAGGTGCAGCCTTTTCCTCAGGTTATGGATTTGTCCCAGTATCCCGGCATCCTTTTTTTCATTGTAAACCGAATGAAGGTTTCTTACCAGTTGTGCCAGGGAAAGAAACCGGTTGGTATAGGCCAGCAGAAGTAGCGATATGGCCGAAAACAGCAGGGCAGGGGTAGTAAGTGTCAGCATGGTTCTTGTTTTTATTTATCCCGGAATGGTACATTTGTTAGGAAGAGCTTTTCATAAAGTTCACAAGTCCTTTTTTTGCGATAATCTGCATAAGTTGTTCCGGCAGAGGTTCAAATGAAAATATTTTTCCATCCAGACCGATCTGTCCTTTCTGCTCATCCAGGGTCATGGTATTGCCAGGCTTATAGCGCTCAACCACCTCTTTTTTCACGATCAGCAGTAGTCCCTGGTTGATGCATGAACGGTAGAATATCCGGTTGACCGATTTTACTATGATGGCCCTTATGCCCGCCTCCGAAAGTCCTACGGCAGGATGCTCGCGCGAACTGCCACACCCGAAGTTATCACCGGCAATCATGATATCCCCGTGCTGGACATTTTCTGCAAACGATTCATCAAAACCTTTGAAAAGGTGCGGCAGGATGGCCTTCGAATCTGAACTCAGGATATTGTAGGTAAGGTTACCTGCGAACATCTGGTCGGTATTCAGGTTATTGATATCCGCGTAATTCCAGACCTCATTGATCCTTCTGTTCTCTCCTGCCGGAATCGTAGTATTTGAGGCAGGTTTGATGGTGTAAGGGAAAGATTCATGGTATCCTTTGCCCCTGGGATCGGTAATGATTCCATGCACAGCCGACCAGGCAACGGTTGCAGGGGAAGCCAGGTAAATAGAAGCCTTTGGATTCCCCATTCTGCCGAGAAAATTCCGGTTCGCCGTAGAGATCACATTTGAACCATCGGCAGGAATGCCCTGTCCGCTTCCAAGGCATGGACCGCAGGACGATGAAAGCACATTCGCTCCGGCTTTCAGGAAGACCGGGATGAGTCCTTCTTCTATAGCTTGGAGGAAGATTTTGCGGGACGCAGGAATGATGCTGAGTTGGAATCCTTCATGAATGGTTTTTCCGTCAAGAATGGATGCAGCCACCCTGAGGTCTTCCATGCGCCCGTTGGTGCATGTTCCGATTACGCCTTCATGAACCACCGTTCCTTCCACATCGTGAACGGATTTGATGTTCTCCACGCTATGGGGAGCAGCCACTACCGGGAAAACATCTTCCAGGTTGATGTGATATTCGCAGGCATATTTTGCTCCGGGATCAGCCCATACTCCATTGATTGAGCTTTCTCCAAGGTACGACGAAAGAATTTCATCGGCCGGGAATACGACATTCTTTGCGCCCATTTCGGAGGCCAGGTTGGCTATTGTCAGCCTATCGGCCATGGACAACGATTTTACCCCGTCACCATGGTATTCAATGGACATATAATTGGCGCCTTCCGACCCGATCCTTCCGATGATCCAAAGCGAAAGGTCCTTTGCATAAACGCCTTTACGCAGACGGCCATGCAGGGTGATCTTAATAGATTCAGGCACCAGGAACCATGTAGTACCTTTCTTCCAGATTCCTGCAGCTTCGGTACGGTCAATGCCTGCTGCCAGCGCATTGCAGGCCCCAGCAGTACAGGTATGGCTGTCGCTTCCCACAATGATCATCCCAGGCCGCGCATGCCACGAAACAATTTCATGACATATGCCTTTTCCGGAATCATAAAATTTTTCCACCCCCTGTTCCCTGACGGTATCACGAATATACTGGTAATCGGTAGCAAGCTTGGCATTCGTAGGAGGAGCATTATGATCCAGCACAACCAGTAACTGTTCAGGATGGGCTACTTTGCTTCCTCCCATTTTCTCGAAAGTTTTTCTTATGCTTGCGGTATTGTCATGGGTGAGCAACAGGTCGGGCTTCCTGAAAACAATGCTTCCGGCTGGCGCTCCTAATATTTTTTCGGCAAACGTTCTTGATTCCATAAAACGTGACATTTTTTACTCCTAAAATAAATCCATTTCAGGAATGAAAACATGAAACATCCTATTTTATTAAACATCTGGTTAAGATGTTTTACAGGAATGAAAAAATGGATGAAAAAATGGATGAAAAAATGGATGAAAAAATGGATGAAAAAAGCTTACATCAGCATGATGTTGGCATTCCGGCATTCTTCCAACATGTCCGGAGGCCATATACTTGCCTGCACTTCCCCGATATGCGCCTTGCGAAGGAAATACATGCAAATCCGCGATTGTCCTATTCCTCCGCCAATGGAGAGCGGGAAATCGCCATGAAGTAAACGATTGTGCCAGTACAGGTTTTTCCTTTCTTCAAATCCCGTGAGCTTCAATTGCCTGAGCAGGGCTTCCTCATCCACCCTGATTCCCATGGAAGATATTTCGAAGGAGTCTTTCAGCGTAGGATTCCAGATTATGATATCCCCGTTCAGTCCTGCATATCCTTTTGCGGAGGTGGTACTCCAGTCATCATAATCAGGCGCTCTTCCGTCATGTTTTTCTCCGTTCGATAGTTTTCCGCCAATTCCCATGATGAATACGGCGCCGTATTTTTCGGCAATTTTGTATTCCCGCTCCCTTGGAGGCAGGGCAGGGTACATATCCAGGATTTCTTCAGCGTGAAAGAAGGTTATTTCTTCGGGCAGGTGCGGGGTAATCTCCGGGTAGTTTTCATATACAACAAATTCCGTACGCTTCAGAGAGGAGTATATCCTCCGCACTATGTCTTTCAGAAACTCCACATTGCGGTCCTGCCGGGAAATTACTCTTTCCCAATCCCACTGGTCAACATAGATGGAATGTATACTGTCCAGATCCTCGTCAGGCCGGAGTGCATTCATATCGGTATATATTCCATAACCTTCTTCGATTCGGTAATCCGCCAGTGCCATACGTTTCCACTTGGCAAGCGATTGCACCACTTCAGCCTGCCTGTCATCCAGCGATTTGATTGGAAAGGCTACAGGACGTTCCACTCCGTTCAGATCGTCGTTGATGCCAGTAACTTTCATTACAATGATGGGGGCCGTAACCCTTCGTAGCCTAAGCTCTGAGGCCAGGCCCATTTCAAAAAAATCCTTAACCAGCTTAATGGCTTTTTCGGTCTGCTTCAGGTCTAGAATCGAATGGTACCCTTTTGGAAGATGCAGCATGATTGGTGGTATTGGTTATTTTGCCTGTGATAAAGATATGAAAGATGCAACCGCATACATGCGATCCATCCTTTTATCTCATTTACGACCATTAAATTACAAAAAAAACCGGAATGAAAAGCAATTAGAAAACTCCACCGTTCTGGTATATTTCCATTTGTACCTCTGCAAATCCCTTTCCTTTAAGTGATTTTCCCTTTGTTTGGTTGGTGATGAGGCCGGTTTTGAAATCAACCCTGAGCATATCGCCATCTTCCAGGGCAAGAGTATCCAGTCCTTCTGCCGCAATGATCGGAAGGGCAGCATTGATGGCGTTGCGTTCGTAAATGGCGCCGAAGGATCCTGCGATGATGCAACCGGTTTTCAAATTGAGGAAGCAGTCAACCGCCTGCTGCCTGGAACTACCTGCGCCGAAGTTTTTCCCCGTAACGAGGATGTCTCCAGGTTTGGTTTTCTTTGAAAAATCCTCATGTCCCTTCAGGTTATCCAATGCATATTGACCCATCTGGGCTGGGTCGGTTATGGTGAGGTAACGGTTATGAAAGATCATGTCGGTATCGATGTTATCCACCGGGATAACCCAAGCCCTCCCTTCTGCGAATTCAGGCCTGAGCTGTTTGTTGACCGGGGCAGCAGTAGTTTCTTTTTTTGCAGCGTATTTTCCCGTGGGTTTAAATACAGCTGCTTCTAAGGGGATTTCCCCCGCTATAGTGATGTAACCTGCTACTGCCGAAGCAGCGACCACGGCAGGTGAGGCAAGATATACTTCTCCTTTGCCCTGTTTGCCTGCAAAATTGCGGTTACCGGTGCTGATAGTCACTTCGTCGGGCCCATTCTGTCCAACCTGTCCGGCAGCACAGCCTGCACAACCGGGATTGGACACCAGGGCGCCGGCTTCCCTGAAAATCTCAAGCAGGCCTTCTTCCAGGCAGGCATCCCAAACCATCGCTGTGGCAGGGACAATTTTCAGAACTACACCGGGTGCCACTTTCCTGTTCTTCAGAATAGCCGCAGCTTCCCGCAAATCTTCCATCCGTCCGTTGGTACAGCTTCCAATAAAGGCCGAATCGATTTTCTTATGCTGCACCTCGGCAATGGTGGCTGTATCTTCGGGGTTACCAGGCTTTGAAACCCTGGGGACAAATACACTACAATCAAGGTCAATGTTTCTGGCAAACACGGCATCCGGATCGGCGATATACTGCTTTGCTACTTTCCCGGAAAGACTTAGGTAATGCTCCATCAATTCAGGCAGCGGATCGAAAAGGATGATTATAGCGCCCATTTCAGTGGCCATGGAAGAAATTGTGATCCTTTGCTCAAGGGACAGGCTTTTACTCACTTCCCCTTTCATTTCAATGGCATAACCCAGCAGATTATTCGCCCCAAAAAGATGCAACAGGTTAATCACGATGTCTTTGGCCGACAGCCCGGGATTTAACCTGCCATTCAGGCTGATTTTGACCGTTGGCGGAACCTTGAACCAGAGCTTGCCTTTGGCCATGGCAAGGGCAATGTCCATATCGCCCATACCCTGGCCGAATGCGCCAATGGCTCCCAGGATATTGGCATGGGAGTCGGTCGATACGGCCGTCATGCCAGGCCCTACCAATCCCTTTTCGATCATCAGGTGGGTTCCGATACCGGCATCAATATCAAATACAGTAATACCGTTATCTCTGGCAAACAGACGGCAGGCATGCTGGTTCGCGGCATATTTCTGGTCGGAACCGGTAGGATTACAGTCAAAAGTGAAATATGTTCTGGAAGGATCGTCAATGCCCAGTCTATGATCGGTGATGTTTTTCACCACATTAGCGCCGCCGAAATCACGCGCTGCCCTTACGTCAATTTCCACATCAATGATGTCACCGGGACGTACCACGGCATGTTTAGAATGCCCTGCCAGTATCTTTTCAATTACCGTCATTCCCATAGGTCGCTTTATTGAGGTATATCTTCAAAAATAGCAGTTTTTATTTGCCCGGCTGACTGGAAACAGAAGTTCTAAAACATCATTTTATCCTCTTGGTTTCCATACCAACTGTATGCAAATGAAAATCGGTTCCCCCCGGAGATGAACAGCGCGCAGTTTTACTGGTTTGACTATCTTTGCAGGCTATATGCAATTCGTTAACCGGTCCCTGCGCAGCAATATCATTTACCTGTACCTGGTTAAGTTTTCCAGCTGGTTTATGCTGTATATGCCCATTGTGGTTCCTTTCTATCAGAGCAATGGGCTCAACCTGAAGGAACTCATGATTCTGCAGGCATGCTATTCCCTTTCCATTGTAATATTGGAAATTCCATCGGGATACCTGGCCGATGCGCTTGGAAGAAGGCTTACCATTCTGCTGGGAACGGTACTGGGCACGGCCGGTTTTGTTATCTATTCGGCTACTTCTGGCTTCTGGCCTTTTCTGGTTGCCGAATTAACGCTGGGAATCGGCGCCAGCCTCATTTCAGGCGCTGACTCAGCCATTCTTTATGATTCCTTGCAGGATTTGAAGCGGGAAAAGGATTACACCAGACTCGAAGGATGGGTTACCTCAGTGGGAAATTTCTCAGAAGCGGCAGCAGGCATTGCAGGTGCATTCCTGGCAAAATACATTTCCATTCGTGCCCCATATTATTTTCAGATTGGAGTGGCTATGACCGGCATTCCCGCGGCCATTCTCCTGATTGAGCCGGGCAGTCACCTGCAACGGGTAAAATTCACCATGAAGGATATCCTGGGTGTAGTGAGATATGCCATGATCGAAAACAAGATTCTCCGTCGTAATATCATTTACTCTTCCATTATTGGGGCAAGCACGCTTACCATGGCATGGTTTGTACAGCCATATTTTCAGCTCATTCATATTCCCCTTGCCTGGTATGGAGTGTTATGGACCACCCTTAACCTTACGGTTGCCCTTACGTCGGTAATCGCTTACAAGGTTGAAAACTGGTTAGGAAACCGGCTAACCATGGTCATGATCACCCTGGGCATTTCCCTGGGATATTTTGCTGCAGGATTTTTCCAAGCCATATGGGCGCTGGCATTCTTTTATGTATTTTACCTGGTAAGAGGGATTGCCACACCGGTACTGAAGAATTACGTCAATGCTCTTACCAGCTCAGAGATAAGGGCTACCGTGCTTTCAGTGAGAAGTTTCATTATCCGCATCCTCTTTGCAGGAATAGGCCCTTTCCTGGGTTGGTATTCGGGGAGATACAGTCTCCCTTCTGCATTTATTCTGGCGGGAATTACCTTTCTTATTCTGGGAGGGGCTACCCTGGCTGTTTCCCTGGTCGGGATGAAACAGCCCATGAGCAGAAAAGAATGAGTGCATTCAGTATTCAGATATCGATAACTTGTCCGTCATGAGCCAGAAGTACTCCTTGCGGAAGGTCCTTCTGTACCTCTTCGTGGCATCCCATCTGGTGACCGATATGTGTGATATAAGCCCTCCTGGGACTCAGTTCCCTGATTACCTGCAAGGCTTCGTCCAGTGAGAAGTGGGAGAGATGCTTCTGCTTTCTCAATGCTCCAATTACCAGGTGCCGGGTACCGATGAGCTTCTCCTTTTCTTCCTCGCTGATAAAATTGGCATCGGTCAGGTAAGCAAAATCGCCGATCCGGAATCCAAGCACTGGCAGCCTATAATGCATGGCTCTTACCGGGATGATTTCTATCCCGTCGACCATGAACGGCCGGTTTTCAACCACATGAAGTTCAACCTGCGGTACGCCAGGGTATTTTTTTTCGGAAAACACGTAGGCAAATTCCATTTTCAGCGAGTCGATCACCATCTGCTCGGCATATACATCCATAGGCTTCTGCTTGATGTAGTTGAACGAACGGATGTCGTCCATGCCTGCTGTATGGTCTTTATGTTCATGGGTAAAAAGAATGGCATCGAGGTTATGCACATTCTCCCGAAGCATCTGCTGCCTGAAGTCAGGCCCGGTGTCGATAATGATCGTACGTCCGTTTTCCTCGATAAGCACAGAAGCCCTGAGCCTTTTATCTCGTGGATCAACGGAAGAGCATGTCTCGCACCGGCAGGCAATGACCGGAACTCCTTGCGAGGTACCTGAGCCAAGGATGATAACTTTCAAAATGTATTGATGTATTTTCGATAATCTACAAATTTAATAGAAGTCTTCTTTCCCGGTTCAAACCGATTTGGTAAATTCGAACAAAAAAAATGGAACCCGTCATTTACCTGATACCGAACACACTGGGCAGTGATGACATTAGGGAAGTCATTCCTGCCGGCATCTTCGGGAAGATCAGAACGATCAGGCATTTTGTGGTTGAAAGTGAACGTTCCGCGCGCCGGTTCCTGGTCAGGGCTGCATTGGACACGCCGATCGACCATCTGATCTTTCACGTTGTCGACGAACATAGCCGCCCTCCCGATATCGAACAGCTGATCAGCCTTATCCGGGAGCAGGGCAAGATCGGAATCCTTTCCGATGCAGGCTTGCCGGGCATTGCCGACCCTGGTTCTGACCTGGTAAAACTGGCACACCGACAAGGGATCAGGGTTGTTCCGCTTACAGGACCAAGTTCCATTTTTCTCGCCCTCATGGCTTCCGGATTGAACGGCCAGAATTTTGCCTTTAATGGTTATCTTCCTATCAAAAAGCCAGAACGTATAAGGAAGTTAAAGCTTCTTGAAGTGCGTTCAAAATCAGAGCGGCAGTCTCAGATATTCATGGAAACACCCTACCGGAACATGAGTTTGGTGGAGGACCTGCTGAACCAGCTGCAGCCCGAAACACTATTATGCATTGCTTCAGATATTTCCCTTGCTTCTGAATCCATTCGCACACAGTCCATCCGGCAATGGAAAGAATCAGCGCCTGACATAAACAAAAAGCCTGCAATTTTTATATTGCAGGCTGAATGACGAACGGTCTCCTGCCCTCATTGAATGTTTGAAACCTCATACTGGTATACCAGGGTTGAGAACGGAGGGATAGGGGTATAATAGGAGGGAATTTCTCCGTAAGCCTGCATGTATGGAAGGATTAATCTGCCTTTTTCGCCTAGCTTCATGAGTTTAGCACCCGCTGAGAATCCGGGAATCAATGAGGTAGAACTAGTACTGAATACAAAAGGAGTTCCTCCGGTATTATCATCAATGATCCAGGAGCTGTTTTCGATGAAATAGGCTTTATAGAATACCGTAATGGAATTGGTCGGGTTGGGGTATGCCCCTGTTCCCGGCACATCTATAATGTGAACTACGCCTGTACTGGTGGTATCGGCAATTTTTTCTGCAGCAATGGTATCCAAGTAACTGGTAAAAAGCTGGTGTTCATATGCCTGCATATCCGGAATCACTTTAATAAGCTCAACATAGAAAATAACCGTGGCATAAGAGCCAATCCCCATGGAAGAACTGCCTTCTTTTCCATAGGCAAGCGAACTCGGAAGAATAAACGTGGCTTTTCCACCTTCCTTCATCATTTTTAAAGCCTGCTGCATACCGTTAAACCACCATGCCAGCCTGTATTTGAGAGGATAATAGAAAGTGCTGCTGGAATAAATTCCATTCACCTGGGCAATCGACTTTATATTGGTGGAAACAATCCGGTCATCGATGAGTTTGATGGAATAGTTGAATATCACCGCGGTTGAGTCCAGCGAAGGGCTAGCTCCTGTGCCGGTATCGATAGGAATATAGTAAAGTCCACTCGACGTGGGTGCAACTGTTATGTTATGTGTAACAAGGTACTGTTTAAGCAGCGTCTGTTCCTTTGTCTGCAATTCTTCATCGGAAGCAACTTTTGAACACGAAAAGATGACCATTGACATCAGTCCCAGCAATCCAAACAACCTGAATCTTTCTGTTTTTTTCATAGGATATTTATTTGATCAAAATAAGGGTATAGCTTTTTTGACTTTTAGATGCATCCTGGCGATGAAAGGTTGCGCAGGGTAAACGGTTATCGGATATTTTTTATTGTCACCTCGTAAATCAAAGAGGTATAAGGAGGTACAATGCCGGTGGATGACCCTTCCTGACCAAAAGCCAGACTGGAGGGAAGAATGAACAGGGCTTTCTCTCCTTCTTCCATCAGTCCGATTCCTTCTTCCAGCCCCTTTAGCACCTGCCATTCCTGCCCGTAAACATATTGGAACGGTTCTTCCTGTTTGATGGTTGAATCAAAAAACTTCCCATTCAGGAAACGGCCTTCATAATCAATAGTCAGGGTGTCGCCCAGCATGACTTTTTTCCCATCACCCTGGCTCAGTTTGATGTAATACAGACCCGACGGCTGCGGAGCCACTTTAATCTGTGCACCTTCCAGAAATTGTTTGAGTATCTCTTTTTC
Source organism: Bacteroidota bacterium (assembly GCA_021812865.1). GTDB lineage: Bacteria > Bacteroidota > Bacteroidia > Bacteroidales > JAAYUG01 > JAKAMP01. Next base: position 12,047 of record JAKAMP010000008.1, read on the forward strand.
ATATTCACCAAAGTCTTCGATCCATTTCAGGAAGGCTTCTTTTTCACGGTTATATTGCTCTTCGGATTGAATTTCCAAAACGGAAGCAGATATAATCATATCATCACCCTCCTTCAGGAAAGAAGGCAATGTTTTTCCCAGGGTTTTTTGAAAAAAATCACCTGCAGGGATGATGAAGCTTGCACTGTCGCCCTCTGCCATCATGGTAAAACATGCATTCACCGAACGGGGATAATTGGCTTTTTCCAGCCTGAACTTTCTCCGGCCGGTGAAAAACACGGAATCGTGAATGGTGCTGTAAGCCAGGTCGGTCGTAATATAATCGCCATAACTGGCTTTCTGGGCGGACTCGCCTATCTTGTGAAGTGAAAAGTAGATACCATCTGGACTCTTCGTGTAGCCCGGATATTTTCCTTTGCATGCCGACATAAAAAACGCAACCGCTATCAGGATCAATGTGGCAGAAAACTTCGTCTTGATTTTCATAGAACCGGTTATATTACTTGATCATCCCGAGGCTATTCGGGTTTCAGGGAAACAATCTCAACATCATAAACAATGATGGCCCTCCCTGGAATTTTTTTTGAGTCGCCGATCAGTCCATAGGCTAGGTAGGGCGGCATAATAAATTTTGCCTGGTCACCCTGGTGCAGGAGCAGAACCCCTTCTTCCAGCCCAGATTCAACATTACCCTGCCCAATACGAAACGTTTTCAGACCAAGCGAATCCGATGAATATACTGTATTTCCGTCGGGCAGTGAAATTCTGTATTTCAGGCTAATCACATCTCCTTTTTCTGCTTTCTTGCCGTTGCCATGATTGATGATCATATACCAGAGGCCGGTTTGTGTGGGTGTCATCTGCCAGCCTTCCCGAGCAATGAGGTTTTTAATGGTTGCCTGGTCCTTTTTAACAATATACCGGTTTACTTTAACCAGATCGGGCGTGACCCTCGGGGTTTCCTGGTTAGCAGGAGAAGTTGGAGATCCGCATGCGCCAAGCAATACCATAAAGGAAGCCAGTGTTACGGCTTCATGGAACATCGTCATGATGAGCCGCTTATCACTGAAGCCAGTTTTCATACTGCGGAAGAAGTGAAATGAATTTTTCAATAGCTGCTGGCATGGGAAGTTCCGACTCGCCGCCGGCCGCATTCTGGTGTCCTCCACCCTTGAAATGCTCTTTGGCAATTCGATTCACGGGGATTTTCCCCTTGGAACGTAGGGATATCTTGATGTGGTCGTTCTTCTCAATAAAAAAGGCTGTGAATTGAATCCCTGCAATCGAAAACGGAAGGTTCACAAATCCTTCCGAGTCTCCTGGGATAAAATTGAATTGCTCCTGTTCCTGCAAGGTAAGACTGATATAGGCCGCATGGTATTCCGGTATGATCTTCATCTTTTCGTTGAGACAGTATCCCATAAGCCGCATGCGGCTGTCGGAATAGTTTTCATACACCAGGCTGAATATGCGGTTCTTATCTATGCCGCATTGCAACAGCTGGCCCACGGCATGCCATGTGGCTGGCTGGGATGAATTGAAACTGAAACATCCCGTATCGGTCATGATCCCCGTGAACAGGTTTTCAGCTGTGGGTTTGTCTATTAGCCTCCCATCGCCCAGTTTGCTGATGAGATAAAAGATGAGCTCAGAGGTTGAACTTGGCCGGGTATCGGAGAAAACGAGGTTGGCTTTAATATCAGGTTCAGGGTGATGATCGATCAATACCTTGAAGGCCGGATGATTTTCAAAAACCGACATCATTTTTTTAAGCCTTGGCAAAGTATTGAAATCAACAAATACCAGTAGGTCGCAGGAAGAGAGATATCTACCAGTCAGTTCTTTGTCGTCTTCATATAGAAATACCACCTCATGCCCGGGCAGCCATTGAAGAAACGCAGGGTAGGGATTGGGAGTAAACACCCTGATCTCCGGTAGTTCCTTTGCTTTAAGATAGTGGTACAAGGCAAGGGATGATCCTATCGCGTCACCATCGGCATCATAGTGGGTCACGATACCTGCTCTCCTCGATTTTTCAATGATCTGCCGTAACGTTTTAACCGATGCTTCCGGAAATACACTGGAATATGCCTTTTCAGGGCTGCTCATTATTTTTTTGTTATGAAGCGCTAAAAATACATATATTTGGCCTCATTAAAAAATGTTTTTATTAAACTCAAACACCAGTAAACATGGCAGGAAGAATCACTTTTACCATCATTAAACCGGAGGCGGTTGCAAAGGAGTACACAGGCGAAATCCTGGCAATGATCATCAAATCGGGTTTTCATGTAGCAGGCATGAAGATGCTGCGTTTGTCGAAGGAAATGGCCGAACAGTTTTACCTGGTGCATAAGGAAAGACCCTTCTACAAAGACCTGGTTGAATTTATGTCGTCCGGTCCGGTGGTGGTTGCGGTTCTTGAAAAGGATAATGCAGTGGCCGTCTATCGTACGCTGATCGGGGCCACCGATCCTTCAAAGGCTGCTGAAGGAACCATCAGGAAAAAGTTTGCAGAGAGTGTGCAGGCCAACGCCGTGCATGGCTCCGACAGCGATGAAAATGCCATAATTGAATGCAATTTCTTTTTTTCCAGCGCT
>JAKAMP010000449.1 GCA_021812865.1 Bacteroidota bacterium
CCAAAATGAGCAAGCGCAACAATTTCACCACCGGGCAGATCTACGAAAGCGTGATCAAGAAGGAGCGGCGGGGGGATTACCTTGGCGGCACGGTACAGGTCATTCCTCACATCACCGATGAAATCAAGAGGAGGATCAAACAGGTGGGCACCACCAACCACTACGATGTGGTGATTACCGAGATCGGAGGCACTGTGGGCGACATTGAGTCGCTACCCTATATCGAAACAGTCCGTCAACTGAAATGGGATCTTGGCCCGGGCAACTGCCTGGTGGTTCATCTTACCCTGGTGCCTTTTCTGCATGCCTCGGGTGAGCTCAAGACAAAACCCACGCAGCATTCGGTGAAAGTTTTGCTCGAAAACGGAATTCAGCCTGATATTCTGGTGCTCCGTACGGAGAAAAATCTCAATACCGACGTGCGGAAAAAGGTGGCTTTGTTCTGTAACGTGGAACTGGAAGCTGTGGTGCAGTCAATCGATGCTACCACCATTTACGAAGTTCCCCTGCTCATGCAGAAGGAAAAACTCGACAGCACCATTCTGAAAAAGCTCAACCTGCCTGTGCATGAGGCCCCCGACATGAAGGAATGGAAGGAATTTGTGAAGAAGATCAAAAATCCGGACAGGAGAATAAAGATCGCGCTTGTAGGAAAGTATGTCGAACTGCAGGATTCCTATAAATCCATTCTTGAATCATTCATCCATGCCGGTTCGGTAAACAATTGCAAGGTTGATATCGAATTCCTTCACTCCGAAAAAATCACAGACGAGAACTACACTGAAATACTGCGTGATGTAAAAGGCATACTCGTTGCCCCAGGTTTCGGCGAACGTGGTACGGAAGGTAAGATACTGGCCGCAAGGTTTGCCAGGGAAAACAATGTTCCTTATCTGGGAATTTGTTTTGGAATGCAACTGGCAGTGGTTGAATTTGCAAGAAATGTACTGGGTTGGAAAGACGCCAACTCCACGGAAATACAGCGTACCACTGAACACCCTGTGATTGACCTGATGGAAGAACAAAAAGGCGTAATCAACAAAGGAGGGACTATGCGTCTGGGCGCCTATCCCTGCATACTCAAAAAGGGTTCCCATGCATCCGACGCCTACCAGAAAAGCAAGACACTCGAACGCCACCGTCATCGTTACGAATTCAACAACAATTTCCTGAAATCCTTCGAAAAGTACGGGATGATACCTTCGGGCATCAATCCAGATACCGGACTGGTGGAAATCATGGAGATCCCCGCACACCCATGGTTTGTGGGGGTACAATTCCATCCGGAATACCGCTCCACCGCATCCAATCCCCACCCGCTATTTGTAGATTTTGTTGCTGCATCGATTGCATTTGCAGATAAATAAGAGATTTTAACCAAGGTAAAATATACGGAATGGACAGGAACACGATTATTGGGATCATTTTGATCTTCGCCATCATTGTTGTTTACAGCATCGTTACAAAGCCTACCAAACAACAACTGGAAGAAGCCAAAAGAAGGAGGGATTCGATTGAACTGGTGCAAAAACAGGAGACGCTGAACAGGATCAGCCCGTCTGCAACGAGAGACAGCCTGAAGAATGATACTGCCGCTTTGGCTGCAAAGAAGCTCCAGGAAACCAAAGAACTGAAAAATGAATTCGGTGCATTCTCCAATAACCTGGAAGGCACAAAACAATTTTATACTCTTGAAAATAACCTCATCAAGCTGGTTGTTTCTAATAAAGGAGGAAGACCATACAGCGTACAACTTAAAAAGTATCACCGGTATGATTCCCTGCCGCTCGTGCTCTTCAGCGGAGATTCTACCCGGTTTAGCCTTGAATTCTTTGCCCAGAACAGGAACATTTCCACCCAGGACATGTATTTCAAACCGCTTAGTGCGAGCCCGGTACAGGTAAGCGATTCATCACAGTCCCTCACCCTCAGGCTCGAGGTGGCGCCCAACCGGTATATCGACTACATCTACTCGGTAAAACCGAATTCCTACATGGTGGATTTCAGGATATCGCTCAATGGAATGGACAGTCTCATTGCCAGCAACAGTGGCCGTTTGGACCTCAACTGGCAAATCTATTCTCCCCAGCAGGAAAAAGGACGGAAGAATGAAATCCAATATACCACCCTATATTATAAATATGCCGACGGGGAAGTGGAATATTTCAATTCGCGGAGCACTAAACCGGTTTCTTCCGATATTCCAAACCGGCTGCAATGGATCGCCTTCAAGCAGCAGTTTTTCTCTGCCGTACTGATTGACAAGGGCAATTTCCTGAATGCCTCCCTGAATTCGGAAACAGAACCCGACTCTTCCATGTACCTTAAAAGATTCTCTGCTGTGGCGGGTCTGCCCTATGAATCCAAACCTACGCTCGATTACAACCTGCAATTCTACTTTGGACCAAACAGTTTCAATACCCTCAAGAAATACCACATGAACCTTGAGGAACTGGTTACTGTCGGAAAATGGATCGTGAAGTGGATTAACCAGTTTGTAATCATCCCCATCTTTAACTTCCTGAACCGGTATATTTCGAGTTACGGTCTCATTATCCTTATCCTAACTCTGATCATCAAGATCACTCTGTTGCCGCTCACCTACCGGTCATACTATTCCATGGCCAAGATGCGTGTGCTGAAACCACAGATTGACGAGATCAATGAAAAGTTTCCCAAGGAAAAACAGATGGAAAAGCAGCAGGCCCTGATGGGTCTGTATAAACGTGCCGGTGTAAACCCCATGGGTGGATGCCTTCCCATGTTGCTGCAGATGCCTATCCTGTTCGCCATGTTCCGGTTCTTCCCTACCTCCATTGAACTGAGGCAGCAACCCTTCCTCTGGGCAACCGACCTGTCGACCTATGACTCCATTGTTTCCTGGAGTACCAACATTCCCATTATTTCCACCTTCTATGGAAACCATGTAAGTTTATGGACCATTCTGATGACCATCACCACCATCCTGTCCATTAAGATGAACGACCAGGCCACCGCCTCATCTACCCAGATGCCGGGTATGAAAACCATGATGTACGTTATGCCGGTCATGTTCATGTTCATCCTCAATAATTTCTCCTCGGCCCTCACTTATTACTACTTCCTCACCAATGTGGTGACCTTCGGGCAAAACTATCTTTTTAAGGCCTTGATTGATGAAAATGCCCTGTTGAAACAAATCAATGAGAATAAGAAGAAGCCTGCGAAGAAATCCAAATGGCAGGAAAGACTTGAAGAGGCAGCAAAACAAAGAGGATATAATCCTAAAAAGT
>JAKAMP010000009.1 GCA_021812865.1 Bacteroidota bacterium
ATAAAGGTAGATTCAAGGAAAAAGGCCAGTATTCCTTCGATGGCAAGAGGCGCTCCGAAGATATCACCCACGAACCAGGAGTAATTGGACCAGTTCGTGCCGAACTCGAATTCGAGAATAATGCCGGTGGCTACCCCAATGGCAAAGTTGATACCGAAAAGAGTCATCCAGAACTTGGTTATCTTCTTCCACTCGGGATTGCCGGTTTTGACATAGATCGATTCCATGATGGCAATCATGAACGATAATCCCAGGGTAAGAGGCACAAAGAGCCAGTGGTAAATGGCCGTGAGCGCAAACTGCCCCCTCGACCAGTCAACCATTGATAAATCAATGTTTTCCATGCTTTGTTTATTTGGTTAGTTGATCAATTACATACCCTGACCGGTCATGATCGTTATCAAACCGGGTTTTCAGAAAGTCGTGGAAGAAAAACAGGCGCAGTATAACAAACAAAACAAAAAGCTTAATCAGGATGATGATCCAAAGTTTCTTTCCAACCGTCATGCTTCTGAATCCGTCGTAATAGAAATACACGATTTTCATCAGCAGATTTTTCTCCCGTAATTCTTTGCTTTCCCCTTTCATTTCAGTATTTAAAGTAATGAAATACCATTTTGCCTGATTTTCAATAAAACAAATATAAAAAACATTCCGGTTCGAAAGGAAATTTAGCGATAGGAAAAAATTATAGAGTATTTTCTGTAGCTCAATAGGAGGATTATTCAGAAGTCAACAGAGATGGTTTATAGGTATAAAATGAAGGCCCATGAATGATCATGAGCCTTCCTCTATACTGCGGTTGAAGCAATCATTTTTTCTTTAACGTAAAAGGCAAAAACGCTTTCGGAACGGCATTGGGAAGTACACCAAAAGGATGGACCTCTTCCATGCTGATGATTCCCTTGTAGTTGCCGTTGATTTTTCCAGCTTCAGTATACTGGTATCCTCCTCCAATCTTGTCGGCATATACACCTGCGCTGATATTGTTGAAATTGAGTGAGTATGTAGTATCAGTAGTTGTGGGTGTGAAAGAGATATCCACACTTCCGCCGGCGCCTGTAAAATATTCATCCAGGTTAGGCATCAGAATGCCGCTGGCAGCAACAAGTACGAATGGAAGAATACCGCGGGGAGCATCACTGGACATGTCGAGCGACTGATAATTGCCCCCCAGGGTATTGGTAAGGGTATCGGCAACTGCAATAGCCAATACGGTGGTGTCGGTGCCGCTTACGCTCCCGAAAAGAAACTGGTATACATGGGTTTCCTTTGCAGCGGAAGTCAGTACAACCCTTCTGATTCCTGTCAAGGATATAGGGTAGGTTTTTCCTTTAAAGGTAAATGCATTTGATGGTGTCTCTTCACTTTTCTTGCACGAATAGCTTCCCAGAATCAGTGCGATCAGGAAGGTAATTAGGGTAAGTTTTTTCATCTGCTTTCAATTAATATGGCCTACTCTTCAGCTTTTCGGCATCCGCTGTCTGTTTTATCGACCACAATTAGGGCTTTACTTTATATAGAGTCGCTTTTACCAACCTTTAAAAGTAATCAATTCAGCCGACAATGAATTAACCTGTTTGTAATTATTCTTCTCATTCATCCTACTTTGACAGATTAAAAATCAAATATTATTTTTACAGTAATTCAGTATTTGCCTTGAAAGGGCATAAGCAAATGAATATGTCACCACTTTCGAAATTTAATATGCATCCTGATTATCGCTGGCAAAGAATATATAAGATTTTCAATTTGCTTTCGCACCAATGGAGCTCAGCCTTATTTCACTAAAATAATTCTGTTAAAGGAGAATGGCACAGAATGAGACAAAATTCGAACGGTGAACATTCGTCCCTGGTCATACCTATACGCACTGCAGGTTCAAACGCATACCTAATCAGGGGCAGGGAGGGGCCTGTGCTGGTAGATACCTGCCGGTTGAAAAATGCAAGGCATGTATTGCGTACCCTGCATGAATCAGGGTATTCGCCGGCAGACATCCGACTGATTGTGATTACACATGTCCATTATGATCATGTATCCGGTTTGTCGGTTCTTCAAAAATTGAGTGGCGCTCCGGTACTGGTGCATGAAAAGGAAATGGGCCTGCTTGAACAGGGTAATACAAGGCTGCCTGCCGGCGCCAATGGGTTTGCCGACTGGCTTTCGAAGATGGGTAACCAGTATTTTCCCGGTATAGGCAAGTTCACACCATCTCATGCCAATCTGGTTCTCTGTCAGCGTTTCGATTTAGTACCCTTCGGAGTGGATGGCTATGTGCTCTCAACTCCCGGGCATACAGCAGGATCGGTTTCAGTTGTACTGAATGAAGGTTCGGCTATTGTAGGCGACAGTTGTATTTATGCGATCGAGGATTTTGTATTGCCCCCGTTTGCGAATGATCTTCCTGTATTGCTTGAAACATGGAGAATGCTTGCAGGTTTGAACTGCCATACATATTGGCCCGGCCACGGGAAACCCATACCGCATCGGTTGCTGGTTAACAGCATTGACCTGCTGATTGAGCGCATTAGAAAGAGAAGCGCTATGCAAGGCAAGGCATCTGAAGGACACCCTTATTCTTAATCAGTCCAAACAACAATTGCCAAATCATTTAAAAAATGCAGGCATTGTCCTGCAAGGATTTCATGGGTGGGTTGTCAAACAGGGAAATTCATTCCTGTTGAACAAAAAGACCTATCCCAATCACCTTTATTAACCTTAACTAAACCAAAATGAAAAAATCAGTATTGTTTATCCTTGGGTTCATCTTGCTGCAATTGCATGCGGTGAATCTCGGTGCCCAAGGCAAAGAGAAAGGCATGGATGCCATAACCAAAGCTTCCGTTGAAGCCCAGTTGAGTTTTCTTTCGAGCGACTGGATGGAAGGGAGATACACCGGAACAAAAGGAGAGTACATGTCGGGCGATTACATTGCCAGCATGTTCAAATTATACGGTTTAAAGCCCGGGGGAGACGAGGTATCGGCATTTCAGGGTCGAGGGAGAAGGCAGGTTGCAGTACAACGTGGCCGGACCTATTTTCAGACTATTCCTTTTATTGAAAGCACGATGGGAGATGGTATGGAGATGGCCATTATTAATGAGAGCAAGGATGGAAGTGACAGGAATATATTCAACTACCGAACCGATTTCATGGTTAGCGGAGCAGAAGTGAGTACTGAAAAAACAGTACCGGTGGTTTTTGTGGGCTATGGCCTGGTTGCTGATTCCCTGGGCTACAACGATTATAAGGGAGTAGATGTGAAAGGAAAGATCGTACTGCGCATGGCTGGTTATCCCGGGAGGATAGATAGCAACTCTCTTGCTTTCAAACGTTTCAGGCCAGGCAACCGCATGGCTGAATACAGGTTGAGAGCTGCAAAAAACAATTCGGCAATGGAAGCTGGCGCCATTGGCGTGATCGAAGTCGTGCCGGGCGCCGATCCTTCAAAGGATTGGGCTTCCAATGTCCCCTTCCGCTACAATTCTACTTTTTATGAGGGAGAAAAGAATCCCAACCAAAGGAAAAGTCTGAGAATTATGACCGATAGCCTGGGCAGGAGCGTGATCAACATTACCCTGTCCCTCAGGGCTGTAAACGCCCTGCTTTCTGGTACCGGCATTAACCTGGGCCAGGTTGAGAGCCGGATTGCACAGACGCAGAAACCTGAATCAAAAATCCTGGCCGGCAAGAAGCTTTATGTTAAAACGAGTGTTGAATCCAGGATTGTGGCAGGCCGGAATGTGGTTGGTGTGCTCGAAGGCGAAGACCTGAACGATATCATTGTGGTTGGGGGCCATTACGATCACCTGGGAATGCTTGATGGTTTTATCTTTAACGGAGCCGACGACAATGCCTCAGGAACAGTAGGCGTAATGGAGATTGCCAAAGCATTCACTGCTTCGGGCGTGAAACCCAAAAAGACCATCGTGTTTGCCGCATGGACAGGAGAAGAGGAAGGGCTGTGGGGCTCCAAATACTTCGTGGATCATCCGTACCGTCCGCTTTCAAACATCGTAATGAACCTCAATTTCGATATGATCTCCAGGGACGAGGATGATGATACACAGAAGAACAAGTGCACCATGACGTACACAAAAGCCTATGGAAGCCTGAAAGAAATTGCACAAAATAACTTCGGTGAGTTTAAACTTAACCTGCAGATCCACTACAATGATCCGGAAAAGCCTAGCGGCGGAAGCGATTTTGCTCCCTTTGCAGCGAAAAATATTCCTATAATCTACTGGGAAGCTGCCATGCATAAGGATTATCACACTCCCTTCGATTCTTTTGAAAAGACCAATACGGAAAAAATGACCAATATCATTAAAATGGGTTACCTAACCGTGTGGGATATAGCTAACCAGGATGGAATGCTGATGAAAAAATAACCATAGCGTACCTCTTTACTGTGCCCATATTCAGGGGGTTGCTATCTAATTTTCTCCAAACTGCAAAGGTTTGATCAGGGATGCATTTGACGGGCGACAATAAAATATGTTTTATAGCATGTTTTTCGTATCCTGAAAATACTAAATTTGTTTTAGCAAACGATTGCAATCAATACAAAGGAACTTACACCTGATTACTAACTACAACTAAACTACACCTGAAATCCCGGCCCCTAGCCGGGATTTTCTTTTTAAGAACGCTAAACTGGTTGTAACTATTGTAAAAATTGGCAAAAAAACAAGTATTCAAACCGATCAGGAACCTCCTTTTGTATACTCATTAAAGAATCTCGTCATCGTTTGCATTGCCATATGCGGAATCATTGCTTTTGTAGCTCCCTGATCAGGCAATAGTTATCCACTGAATGGTCCGTTCACCAACCATGTGGATGTGGAATTGCAGAATCTAAATCATTTTGTGCTGAAATGGCTTGCCAGGATAGAGGGAACCGGGGAATCGGTATGTAATACAGCAATGGGGACGGACTGTTGGCTGATTATTGCAGTTCTGATAACAACCGCAGTTTGATTTCAGTTATGTTTTAGTGCATCTGTTTATTATCTCTGGAGGAAAAGGATAGAGTTGCAGTTTGCCGGAAGTAGATCAGGGAAGGGGTGTCAATAAAGAGTAATGCCAAAAAGTCCAGGACTATTTAAACAGGTAGATGAAGCCGGACTGGCGTTTAATTACGACTCCCGGGTCCGTACATTCCAGGGTATAATAAAATACCCCGCTGTTGAGAAATACCCCTGAGGAAGTTTGTCCTTCCCAGACTTTCCATAGGATAGCCGAGCCGTTAGCCTCGAACACCAGGATTCCTGAAGAGGAGTAAACCCTGAACACATAATGGTGTTTCCCGTCGGTTTGAATGATGAGCACATCATTAATGCCGTCATTATTGGGAGTGATTACATTAGGCACCACAAGCGCCCTCGATGCCACCACCGACTGGGTGAGGGAATCGGCACAGCCCATGTTATCGCTCACTTTCAGGTTCACCAGGTAAGTTCCTTCCCGGGGAAAGGTATGGATAAGATTGGCTGTGGCTGCAGAAGAGGTGTCCGACAACTGCCAATGGTAAGTGTACGTCAGGGAATCGATAGGTTGTTTTGCTGAAGTGAAAATGAAAATGAAGGAATCGACCGCCATGCTGTCCCGAAAGATAAAACTGGCGACGGGGGGAGTAACAATCTTGATCAGGTCGGTTTTGGTAATAACCAGCGTATCGTTAACCGTGACTTTCACAGTATAGATGCCGGGATCGGGGTAGCTTACGGTTGGATTCTGAAGAGTGCTGGTCCTGCCATTTCCGAAATCCCATCGTACTTTATTGATTGTCGTTCCGCCGGTGACTAGGTTGAAACTGATGTCTGCCGGTCCGCAACTGACAGTTTTTCCTGCAAAAAAATCAACCTGGGCTTCAATATTGAACCAGCCCGTCAGGAAAAAAATAAATGTGGCGGTAATAAAGTATCTCATTCAGTTTCAATGCGCTTTTCAAATATAGAATATTTGAAGGTTCACACATTCATTTTCTTTGTCAATTTTTTAACAAGCTTCAAATTATAAAGGAATTCCCTGGCAAGTACACGGAACACCGTGTATGTGGGGATGGCGACGATCATGCCTGCTATGCCCCATAAGCTTCCTGCCATCAGGATGACCAGGAAGATTTCAAGGGGATGGGCATGTACGCTGCTTGAATAGATCCATGGTTGAAAAACCAGGTTATCGATAAGATGAACAATAGCAAAAACGGTCAGCATCAGAAGAATAAGGGTGAGCATGCCTGAGCCTTCGTGCAGGTGGGTTACCATACCCAGGAGAAGGCCGAAACTGGTGCCAATGAGCGGTCCAACATAAGGAACTACGTTGACCATTCCGGCAAACAGTCCAATCACCATGGCATTCTGGAATTTGATTCCAACCAGCATCATGCCCAGGGTAACTAGAATGATAATAAAAGTGACTTCGGTAGTCAAACCGATGAAATAGCGAATAAGGAGGTGATTGATCGAATCAATGGCACGTAGCAGGGCTTTTTCTTTTTTCGAAGGAACCAGCACTAACAACATATTGGTGAATAGTTTTTCCTCCTTCAGGAAAAAGAAAGTAATGAAGGTTATGGAAAAAAGAGCAATAAACAGGTTTCCCAGGAATCCGGTGAGCAAAGTGATAAAATTAGACAGGAAGTTCACGCTGGTAAGGGGATTGATCTTTTCGAGCAGGAACGCCTGTATCGATACATTGGATTTTCCTCCGTTCAGGCTCTGCCAGGCATCCTGCAATTTCTGAAAGGGGGCTTGGAACTGTGCCATCCATTGGCTGTAATCTATGGTGGACAGCTCTTTTGCCTGTTTCAGAATCACCGGAATGAATATTCTGAAAAAGAGGAAGATCAGGCCGAATATGAGCAGGATCGTGAGTGCAGCTGCCAGCGAACGGGGGAATTTGAACCTTTTATAACCCAGGGACGACAGGAAATCGGTTACCGGACGTCCAACCAGGGCAAGTACAGCTGAAATGGCTACATAAGCAAGGATGGTCCTGAAATACCAGGCCAGTGCAATAATAATAAACAACCCGAGCATAGCCAGGATATTTTTCACCCAGGGGTTCAGGGTAAAATTACTTTGTGTTGTTTTTTTCATCATAAGCAAACTTACATAAGAATATGCAATTCATCCATTCTTCATATAAATATCGGAAGATTTCCTGAAGTATGGTGATAATAAATTTGCCCTGAGGCATTTTTAAGCCCATATGATATTGGCTTATTGTCAACGCTTTACAGCGGTGTCCACTTCTTTTTATTGATTGACCATCCCATGACTTCAGTATTTTCATGTTCAGGATATGCCTTTTCGGGATCCAGTTTGGGACGATTCTTCAGCCGCCATAGATTTCAAATATGGAGCTGTCGTCATCGCACAAGATCGTGATTACATGATTATTTCACACTTTTTATTCTGTTGATACTTGCTGAAAATTTTTCTGATATTATTCGCAGATTTCATTCTAATTTCGTGGGAAGAAATAAAGATTGTCATGAAGCAATATCTTGAGCTGCTCAATCACACCCTGAGCCATGGAGTGGAAAAGAGAGACCGGACGGGTGTAGGTACAATCAGTAACTTTGGTTACCAGATGCGTTTCAACCTGCAGGAAGGATTCCCTGCGTTGACCACCAAGAAACTTCATTTGCGTTCCATCATTTACGAACTGCTGTGGTTTTTAAAGGGTGAAACGAACCTACAGTACCTACATGACAATGGCGTGAGCATATGGGATGAATGGGCCGATCCACAGGGCAACCTGGGGCCAATTTACGGTTACCAGTGGCGTTCATGGCCGACTGCCGATGGCCGTCATGTCGATCAGGTGAGCCAGCTGATCGGATCATTGAAAAATAATCCTGATTCGCGCCGTCATATTATCAGCGCCTGGAATGTGGGCGATATTGACAAGATGGCCCTGCCGCCCTGCCATGTGCTGTTTCATTTTTATGTAGCCAACGGGAAGTTGTCGTGCCAGCTTTATCAGCGTAGCGCCGATATATTCCTGGGTGTGCCCTTCAACATTGCCTCCTATTCGCTTTTGCTGATGATGGTAGCACAGGTTACTGGTTTAGAACCTTATGAATTTATCCATACCCTGGGGGATGCACATATTTACCTCAATCACCTGGAACAGGTGAAGCTGCAGCTTTCGCGGGAACCCCGCAAGTTACCCATGATGAAAATCAATCCATCTGTTACCAGCATCTTCGATTTTCACTATGAGGATTTTCAGCTGGAAGGTTACGATCCTCACCCGCACATCAAGGCGCCGATAGCGGTATAAGGGATTCCGGAATCCTGTTTCACTTCACCTTTAGCACCTTTGTCAAAAGGTCTGCAGAATTGCCGCCGGCCATGATCTCGAAGTCACCCGGCTGCACTTCACGTTTCATATCCATGCCGAATGCTTCCAGCTTGTCGGAGGTGATGGTGAATTTCACCGTTTTAGTTTCCCCAGGGTTCAACGAAATCCGTGCGAAATCCTTGAGCTCTTTTACTGGTCGGGTTGGAAGGCTTACCACATCATGGATGTAGAGTTGAACAATCTCATCAGCTTTATACTTTCCGGTATTGGTCACATCCACACTTACCTCGGCCTTTCCGTTAGCCGGTATTTCTGAAGGCTGAAGTTGCAGGTTCCCATATTTGAAGGTTGTGTAACTCAGTCCGAATCCGAAGGGCCACAGGGGAGAAGAATCGGCGAGCACGTAATTCCTAAACCTCGAAGGTTTATGATCGTAATAGCAGGGCAGTTGACCTACGGATCGGGGAATGGTCACTGTAAGTTTTCCGCTGGGGCTGACTCTCCCGAAGAGTACATCGGCCACCGCATGGCCTGTTTCCTGTCCGAGATACCAGCACTCCACAATGGCCGGCGCTGCCTGGGCAAGATAGTTGACTGTAATGGGGCGACCATTGATGAGGAGTACCACTACAGGTTTCCCGGTTGCGAGTATGGCTTTGGCGAGCTGTTCCTGGTGCCCGGCCAGGTCGAGATTATCGCGGTCGCCACGGTGTTCATCGCTCCAGGCCTCACGGCAGATCAGTTCATTCTCGCCAATCACAAGCACTACCGCATCGCTTCGCCTGGCAACATTCACGGCTTCGGTAATGAGTTTATCATCGGTTGCCTGGTCGGCCATGATGGGATTTTCGTTTACCAGCCAGTTGCATTCCTTGTTCAGCGTAAGCTTGCATCCTTCCGCATACAGCACATTCATGCGCTTTCCGGCAAAATTCCTGATGCCTTCGAGCACGCTCACTCCCTTCATGGGTGGGTTGGTATAGCCGCCCAGGTGAATGTCGGCCGCATCAGGTCCGATTACCGCGAGGTTTTTGATCTTCAGAGTATCAAATGGAAGGGTGTTCTTTTCATTTTTGAGCAGGATCATGGCTTCCTGTGCCGCTTTCAGGGCAAGAGACTTATGTGAGCTGCAATTGGTAACCATTTCCATGGTGTCAGCATTCACATACGGGTGTTCAAAAAGTCCCGCAGTGAATTTCACCCTCAGTACATTCCTTACCGCACGGTCGAGTGCAGCCTGGGGAACTTTTCCCGATTTGACCTGTTCAACCAGTTTGGTGAAGCAGCCGCTGCCGCCAAGATCATAGTCCAGGCCGGCAATGATCGAGAGCCTTCCTGCATCGGAATAGCTATCGGCTGCATGATGATCATTGAATACCACATCCATTCCGCCTCCGTCGCTCATCACATAACCTTTAAAGCCCCATTCATCGCGAAGAATATCTGTAAGCAATTTGTGGTTTACGTGGTTTGGAACGCCGTCCCATTCGTTATAAGATGCCATTATGGATTGTGCATTCGCTTTTTTCACGACCATTTCGAAGGGGTAGAGGTGGTTGGAACGGAATTCCCTTTCGGAATAATTGACCGGCGCGATGTTTCTGCCTCCTTCGGGCTGACCATGACCAGCGAAATGCTTCAGGGTAACGATTACATGCTTGTTGTCCAATATTTTTTCCCTTCCCTGCAAGCCAAATACTGCTGCCATTCCGATCCTGGAAACGAGATATGGATCTTCACTGTAACATTCCTCTGTTCTGCCCCAGCGGGGTTCGCGTGCCAGGTCAAGTACGGGCGATAAAACCTGTGTAACACCCCTTGAGCGGGCTTCGAGTGCAGCAGCTGTGAAAACCTGCTCTACAAGGGCGGTGTCCCAGGTACTGCCCAGGGCAATGGCCTGGGGGAAGCTGGTAGCGCCCGGCGCCATATAGCCGTGCAGTGCCTCGGCAAAAGAAAATGAAGGAATCCCAAGCCTTGATTTTTCTATCAGGTATTTCTGGATGGCATTCATTCTCCGTACGGCTTCCCTTGGATTAACGGGCTTCCCTATAGCATAAACAATCCCGGCTCCATGGTATATAACAGAGGAATCTTTGCCTCCGGTAAAATTTCCCTGGCTGTCCCATGCTGTTGAATCCTTGCAGATAAAACTTTGCAACTGGGCTACCTTTTCTTCAAGGGTCATCCTTTTCAGCAAATCTTCAACACGGGCATCCACAGAGAGAGAAGCATTTTTATATGCGGGATGATGAACTGAATTGCAGGCAACAAGCACAATAAGCAGGAAAGAAAGCAGTCGTTTCATGGTGATAGATTTAATCAGCATAAATGTAGGTAATGTTTACAGAATCTCCAATGGTTATCCCTGCTTCTTTCACTTCATTGCTATGCTGCAAAGGTAATGAAGAGGATTTGCCGTGCAGGTGTTTTCATCCCGACGAATTGCTTACTTTTGTTCATTCTCAAACTCAATCTTCCCCTGTATGGAAAAAACAGGTAAGCAGATATCCATCATTGTGGCCATAGCCGAGAATTTAGCCATTGGGCTTAATAACCAGCTTTTATGGCATATACCCGATGATCTGAAGCGTTTCAAACGGCTAACTTCAGGGCATACCGTGGTGATGGGCAAACGTACCTATGAATCCTTACCCAGGCGGCCCTTGCCAAACCGGAGAAATCTTGTGATTACTGATCTGGCCGGTGAGCAGATCGATGGTTGCACCATGGCCTATTCCATAGAGGATGCAGTTCGGAAAATGGATGCAGCTGCTGAAAACTTTATTATCGGCGGAGGGTCCGTTTACAGGCAGTTTTTACCCTATGCCAGCCGGTTGTACATAACCTGGGTGCACCGGTCGTTTGAAGCCGATACGTTTTTTCCTGAGATTAAAAAGGAAGAATGGCAACTGGTGTCGGAAGAAAATATTCCCGATGGCGGGGAAGCCGACTTCGGATATTCCTATTGCATTTACGAAAGAAAGTGACAGAAGCGTTGTTTCCTATGGGGATGAATTAAAGCTGTTTCAGAGGGAAATCCTTGTTTTCTTTTGCTATTAATGCATCGCGGAGGCGAAGACCTTTCAATCCCAGGTAATGGGTGAGGGCATGCCGCAAGAGGTCTTCATATTGATGGCCCGTTTCGGCGGACAGCAGTTTGAATTTTTCGAGGATTTCCATATCAATGGATTGTCCCAGTTCGGTTTCATCGAAAGGCACAACCGGTGGCAGAACATTAACTTCCGGCTCAATCCCTTCATTGGCTGCAGGCTTTTCCGGTTCGGCATCGGCGGTGATGAACTGCGCCTTGCTGAGCAGGGCTTTCTGAAAGTCAGCAATATTCTTCTTATTTTTCGCCATACAATTTCCTGATTTCTTTGGCTAATTGCATAAAATCTTCAGCACCCCTCGATTTCGGGGCATATTCAAAGATAGTCTGGCTGAAGGCAGAGGATTCCATCAGGTTGATATCCTGCCTGACTTTGGTGCGTAAAATCTTTTTACCAATCTGCGTATTTGATTCGATATTGGATACCACGGCCTGTCCGAATTTGATTCTCGAGGTATAGCGGATCAGCAGAATGCCGGTGAGCTCCAGCTGGGGATTAAGGCGTTTTTTTACTTTGTCTGCAACGGTAAGAATCTTATCCAGACCGATAAAAGCAAAGTTTTCGGTCTGCATGGGAACGATGAAGTGGTCGGCTGCCACCAGGGAGTTGATGGAGTATATGCCCAGGCTAGGCGGACAGTCGATGAAAATATAATCGAAGTCGTTCTGCACTTTTTCCAGCGCCTCTTTTAAAAGGTATTCGCGGCCCGGTTCACTGTTTATCATTACTTCGTACTCGAGCAGCTTGTCAGATCCCGGAACCACTTTTATGGAATCGTGATCATGCATAACCTCGTCCCAACCGACTGAGTTAAGCATCAGGGATCCCACATGCGGTTCGGAGTGAGGGACACCTAATGCACTGCTCAGATTACACTGGCTGTCCAGGTCAATCAGAAGAACTTTCTTTTTTAGCCTTGCCATAGCGGCGCCTAGGTTCAGGGTAGTAGTGGTTTTGCCCGTTCCTCCTTTATTATTGATGATAGTATATATTTTTGCCATGGGTGCCTGCAGATTGAAAGGTTGGCTGACTCCGTTGAAGGACATAAAAATAGAAAGCTTTCCTTAGAAATCCTAAAAAATAAGGTATTGACCCATTGATATTCCAAGCCAGAATAATAAAATCAAAAAAAAAGACTATTTTTTCAAAAAATTAAATCCCGATTTCTATGAAAAAAATCATCCTGTTATGCACCGCCCTGATCCTTTTTTCCTTGTATTCACTGGGACAGATTGCTCCAGAAGACAAAATTGTTGGTGTTTATCTTACAGCCACGAAAACTTCCCAGGTAAGGGTATTTAAAGCCACTGATAACAAATATTATGGTAAAGTAGCATGGATTACCTTGGAAAGCAGGAATAAAATAGATTCTCTCAACCCTGATCCCAAACTACGAACGCAGAAAAGATTAGGCATGCTCATTCTGAGAGGGTTATCATATAATGCCAAGGAGCAGAAATGGGAGAACGGGACGGTTTATGATCCGGATAATGGAAAGACTTACGATTGTTTCCTTTGGTTCGATCCTGCCAATCCTTCTGTACTCAAGCTGAAAGGGTACGTACTGGGTATGCGCTTCATCGGAAGGGAATCCGAATGGATAAAAGAGGCCAAGCTGAGGGATTAGTTCATTCTGTGCTTATCAGAATATTTCCCATTTTCGGATTGAGTAATGGCAGGACAGAGACCGTTTGGCTTCTGTCCTGACCGGCATTTTCTCCTTCTCCGGTTCAGAAGATATGGAGGATGTTGTGCTACAACATTTCTGTAAAATATTTATAAACAATTCGTTGAGGTGGATCGCCAGATTTTTTCCATGATTAATGAATAAATCAGGCAACAGTTTATTACATTTGCACACTTTTTTCCAAATTTTTCCAGGCATAGTCCTGATTAACAAATGGATTCACCATCATCAGTTCGCGATCTGAAGCAGGTTACCCTGGCCGGGGTGATTATTACCCTGGGTATTGTTTACGGTGATATCGGTACATCACCTTTGTATGTAATGAATGCCATCGCCAGCGGCTTCACTACTTTTGAACCGGTATGGGTATATGGTGCACTATCGTGTATTATTTGGACCCTCACGCTGCAGACCACCATCAAGTACATTATCATTACACTAAGGGCAGACAATAAAGGGGAGGGAGGGATATTTGCCTTGTTTGCCCTGATCAGGAAGCGGGCGCCCTGGACCTATATTGTTGCCATTGTGGGAGGTAGCGCCCTGCTGGCCGACGGCATCATTACCCCGTCCATTACAATTACCAGTGCCATTGAGGGTTTGCAGATCATTAACCATAACATACCAGTCATTCCCATTGTGCTACTGATACTTACGGTTTTATTTGTTATCCAGCAGTTCGGAACCCGGTTTCTCGGGAAGTCGTTTGGCCCCATCATGTTTCTGTGGTTTCTCATTCTTGGAATCCTTGGCCTTACAAATTTAATACTTGACCCGGGGGTGTTGAAATCCTTTAATCCTTATTATGCCATTAAGTTCCTGATTCAGTTCCCGGGCGGTTTTGTATTGCTGGGAGCGGTATTCCTGGCCACTACCGGTGCGGAAGCTCTGTATTCGGACCTGGGGCACTGCGGGTTGAAGAATATCAGGATATCCTGGGTTTATGTCAAATCCATGCTTATTCTGAATTACCTGGGACAAGGCGCCTGGATGCTTACACACCCGGTTGTATTGGTAAAACATACGAACCCATTTTATGGCATAATGCCCGAATGGTTCCTGGTGCCTGGAATATTCATTGCAACTGCAGCTGCCGTTATTGCCAGCCAGGCCCTCATCAGCGGATCTTTCACCCTGATCAGTGAGGCTATTTCGCTGAATTTATGGCCTAAACAAAAACTTGGCTACCCCACCGATGTAAAGGGACAGGTGTATGTTGCGTCGATAAACTGGTTTCTTTGGATTGCCTGTATGTTCGTTATTCTGCATTTCAAACAGTCAAGAAATATGGAAGCGGCCTATGGTTTATCGATCAACCTCACCATGATTATGACCACTATCCTTCTTACCATATACCTTTATTACAAAAAATATCCCGTCTACTTTATTGGTTTTATTCTTATCCTGTTTTCTACCATAGAGATATCTTTCCTCATTGCCAATCTCCATAAGTTTGCCCTGGGAGGCTACT
>JAKAMP010000450.1 GCA_021812865.1 Bacteroidota bacterium
TTTACCGCTTCAGGTATGCAGCCATGAAGGCCTTGCTGAACGGGCCTGCAAAATGATTCAAATTGATTTGCAGGAATTACTTTTCCTTTGAAAAGTCATTGAATATTTTGTCAGCTTCGGAGGGCTTCATTTCAGCGCCTGTAAGAATATAGAACCGATGCCTGAAAGTCATCGATTCGCCTTTTTTCAGCTTATATTCAGAAACCGGTTCTTTTGGATCAAATACATTCTTTCCGAGGTTATTCAGGGCAAACAGTCCGTATCCGCGCGCGTGTGCATACGCAGGATAGCCGGGATTGGAAGGATGATCAAAGAAAGCCAGGGATATTTGTTCATTGTCCTTTCTGGCCGTGAGGATCACCCAATTGTTCCTTGTACCCCAAACGGCGTCTCCTTTCTCACCCTTGCTGCCTGTATACATCCCGGAAACGCCGGTGTTATCCATGGCAGCTACATGGGTCACATTTCCGCTTGCGTCGGTAAAATCGGCCGGTTCATTGGATGGCATTTCAAACTCCCTTGCCACCCTCACGGCAATCAGTCCTTCTTTATTGTCTTTGAATATGACCGGCTCTGATGCCGTTAAGGTTGTATAGCGGTCAATCTGTCTTGCATGAGGCCAGGCGGTGAACACATACCTGGTATCTTCAACCAAAAGCACCTTGCCGGTATGATCGACCCAATTCATGCGAACCACGAGGGTCGCCTTGTTCCCGGCAGAATGGGTTTGTACAATAGACTTGTGAATGATGCTCCCATACTGATATTTCTTATCCGCGGGGATGGCATACGAATTGTTCCAGAAATCGAGATCGTTCACATTTCCATAGTTAAACCACAGGCCCACCTGATGAGGATGATCTATCCGCTCTCCGGTCCTTTTTGTAAGCGGGAAACTACGGGTGACCACCGCTCCATTGGATGCAACAACGGGATACAGGAAAGGTTTTTCCCTTTCCGGGGAATAGAGGTATGAAGTAAAAAGCCGGCCATCGACAAGCACATCCACTTTGTGGACGGAATCATTTCTGATCAGGGTGACTTCCTGGGCGGATACAGCCACAATTGAACAGACCAAAAGGATAAAAACCAGGAAATGCCTCATGAGTGCGCTTTTAATTGCATAAAGTTGTTCATCCGGAAGGATAATAACAGTTTAATAGGTAAATACTTTCCCTCCAGCCAGTACATTTTGCGATGCCTCGTCAAAGGTGACTTTCTCACCTGTATGAAGCGCTGCGGTCACCATGATATTGGCGATGGAATGGTGATAACCGGCGGTAACGTCGGCATGGGGAGTTTTGCGTTCCCTTACACTTTCCATCCAGTTACGCATGTGCAGGTAGGTCATGGGGTCGGAACCAGTATTGGCGCTGGTGCTTGCCTTAATAGAAGGCAATTCCATAGGTTGCAGAAGGTTTGGCTGTATGCCCATAACAGAAGCATCTTCCTTTTCCAGGCCCCCGTCGGGAGTGATCTTATTAGTATCCAGGTTCAGGGTTCCACCGTTTGAGAAATACAGCTCTTTGGTTCCACCGTGGGCGTTTGTGAAGCGAGAGGTGTATACCACCTGGAAACCCGATTTAGGATCATCAGCCGGGCCATAATCGAATACTGCCGTCATGGTATCCACATTTTTACGTCCGTCTTTCCACAGGTAGATTCCGCCGTTTGCGGTGACTGAGCGGGGATGGCTCAATCCTGTAAACCAGTGCACCGTATCGATCTGGTGCGACATCCATTGTCCGGGTATACCCGACGAATAAGGCCAGAAGAGCCTGTATTCGAGGTATTTTCTCGGATCCCATGATTCGTAAGGTCTGTTCAGCAGGAACCGCTTCCAGTCGGTGTCGGATTCCCTGATGGATGCAACCAGGTCGGGCCTTCTCCAGCGTTCAGGCTGGTTCACGTTCCAACTCATCTCGACCATCACGATGGGGCCGAACTTGCCGGAGCGAATGTATTCGTTGGCAGCGATATAGTTAGGCGCTGAACGGCGCTGGGAACCGATCTGCACAATTTTTCCTGACTTTTTAACGGCTTCGAGCGCTTTACGGGCATCGTTCATGGTTTCGGCAAACGGTTTTTCCACATAGGCATCCCTGCCTGCCTCCACTGCCTGCACGGCATGTAGAGCATGCTGAAAATCCGCTGTACTGATGATCACGGCATCGATATCCTTGTCATCATAGAGAGCTTCGTTATTCGGATAGAGTTTCACCCTGATGCCCTTCTCTTCGAAGTATTTCTTTGCCTCCTCCCTCCTTCGGTTCCAGATATCTGATACGCCAACGATTTCAAAATTCAATTCATTGGCCTGGGCGAGGAAGGCAGGGAGCAGCGACTGGCGTGCCCGGTCGGAAAAACCAATGATGCCTACCCTGATTTTGTCGTTTGCGCCCAGTATCCTGGCATAACCTGTAGAAGTGAGGGCCAGTCCGGCTGCGCCAATGGCAGTTTTTTTCAAAAATTCTCTTCTGGTATCCATAGTGATTAGGTTTAGTCAGTAAATCAAAGGGTTTTCAGTTTAATATTGCGGAAATACACTTCTGAGCCATGGTCCTGGAGGAGGATATGTCCCTGGCTGGCCTCACCGAAATCAGTCCAGCCCTTATATTTGCTCTCCGCCACCAGTTTCCTGTAGGCAGGGCTTCCCCTGTCGTATTCCAATACTTTGAATCCATTGAGCCAATGCTCTACGTGATTGCCTTTCGAAATGATCACAGCATGGTTCCATTCGCCCATGGCATTCACCCGCTTGTTCGTCGCCTGGATGAGATCATACAGGGAAGCAAGGGTGCGACTGCCTTTATGGTTACCCAGTTTGGCATCGGGGTGGTTCTGGTCGTCGAGAATCTGGTATTCCAGTCCGATGGCCGATCCAGGCGTCTGTTCTTTTTCCGTTACAAAGTATTTTATCCCGCTGTTTGCTCCTTTGGTGTATTTGAAGTCAAGAGACAATTCGAAATTACTGTATTCCTTATCCGTAACAATATCGCCCCCATTGGCAGCTTCTCCCCCATTTCCGGGAAGCACTTCAAGCCAGCCATTGGTAACAGCCCAGCCTTTTGTGGGAAAATGGTCCATATGAGCGCCTCTCCAACCTGTTGTTGATTTGCCGTCGAAAAGCAACTGCCATCCATGGGTAGTTTCCCAGGGAGTAAGGGTATTAGGGACAAGGTTCACCTGGGGAATGCTCAAATCTCCTTTGGTCGCATAGCGTGGCAGGTCATTCACAAGGATATGAATATTTT
>JAKAMP010000451.1 GCA_021812865.1 Bacteroidota bacterium
CTGAAGTTTTCTTTGGCAGAAGATGAGGCTGGCTGGCTTTTCAACAGGAAATACTGTTCAATCCCTGGAAGTGCGGTTGCCGCCCTCAAGCCCCAGGTTCACAGGCCTCCTTATGAACCGGGGCGTACCCGATTTACGCGCCGGTAAAATTTTTTCCGCACGATCAATCTTCGGTTGTTTAGCCAATGAACAGGTACTGCACGAGCAGGAAAACAGGTACCAGAATAAGTACCGACCACACCATATAGCCGAAGAACGAAGGCATCTTAATGCCGTTTTCCTCCGCTATGGCCTTCACCATCATATTTGGCGCATTGCCGATGTAGGTTATGGCGCCCATAAAGGAAGCGCCTGCGGTAATGGCAATAAGGGTGGCGGGCAAAACACCGGTCATGAAAGCATGCGGCGCCATGCCTGCGGCTCCGGCCGGGGCTGCTGCGGTATTGAAAAACACAAGGTAGGCGGGAGCGCTGTCTAAAAAGGCCGATAAGCCTCCGGCAAGCCAGTAGTACATGCCATTAATGGGTGAGCCATCAGGATGCGACAGGCTTGAAATAATAAATTTCATCGGACCATCGGCGCCTGCCCTCAGCATGGCAATGAGTGGCGCCATACAGATGAAAATTCCGGCAAACAATTTTCCCACCTCGAGTATGGGATGCCAGGTAAAATGGTTGGCAACGCGGGTATCGGTACGTGTAATCTTTACAGAGATGAAGGTTATGGCAACCATTGCAACAATCTCTATAAGCTCACTCAGGGGCATTTTCACTTGATACAGGTTAAATGCCACTCCCATATCGACACTGGACGCCATCACTACAATGATCACTGCCGCCAGCAATAGAAAATTCCAGCCGCCTTCAATGGAAAGCCTCGTTTTAACTTGCTGCAACGGCTTTTCGGTTTCCCTCCGCATCAGGTAGGTGTCCATAATGTAGTACAACACAAGCAGAATGCCCGTTGCCAGGAGGGTGGGCAACAGCAGTTTTACGGTTGGCCAGAAAAAGGGAACCTTACTGATAAATCCCATCAGCAGGGGAGGATTGCCAACCGGAGTAAGGGAGCCGCCAATATTTCCGACAATAAAAATGAAGAAAAGCATGGTATGAACCTTGTGGGTTCTCCATATATTCGCATTGATCAGGGGCCTGATCAGCAACACTGCAGCTCCGGTGGTTCCAAGCCAGCTGGAAAGAACCGCCCCGATGAAGAGAATAAGGGTATTCAGCAGCGGAGTTCCAACCAGTTCACCATGAAGTTTTATTCCACCCGTTATGGTAAACAGAGCCAGTAGCAGGCATATAAAGGGAAGAAACTGTTCGAAGGCAACTTCGATGAGACTGTGCAGACTCACTACGGCTCCCTGAGCCATCGCCAGGCCGGCCAGCACAATCACACTCCATACCAGCGAAACCTTGCCAAAATGTTTGCTCCAGAAACCCGGCAGTGCATTCGGGAATATGGCGATCGAAAGAATGATACCCAGAAAAGGCAAGGCCCATAAAGGAGATAATGTAGCCCCGTTGAGTACAGGGTTTTCCTTTACTCCTGTCGTAGCAGCGACAGCTTCACCTGCAAATGTATACCCGGGAATGGCCAGTACAGCAACAACTGCTGCTATTTTAATCAGCGCTCTTCTCATAAAAAATTTTCTCAGGTGTTTTGCTCAAATATGACTTCCAAATTACAAAATGCATTTCAAAAAATTCATAATTAATGTCACGTGGGAGCTGTTGACTGTTGGCTATTAGCTTCAATCTCTCACAAGGGTGAATTTTTCATGGCTTGCCAAAAAAATACAAGTGGTGTTTTGAAAAATCAGAACGGAACTGTTGGCTCTTGGCCGTTGGCTGTTGGCCGATGACAAAAAATGTCCTGCAATCTTCAATTCGGTATACGCTCTGGTTGTCCGGCAAGGTGGGTGGGGGATAGGTTTTTTAAGTATGTAGATGCAACTATTGTCTGACCATGATTTGACGACCAACCGTCTACCGCCAGGTTATTTCCTTCCCTGATGCAGGTTGATGATAAATGATTATTTTTGTCCTTATTGATTTTCATTGCTCAATACCGGGCAGATGATAGAAAAAACAAAATGAATCAAAAACCAGATATAAAGGTTGAACTATCTAAGCGGGTACTGGTGCTCGACGGCGCCATGGGTACGATGATACAAAGGCATAACCTGACTGAGGCCGACTACCGGGGTGCGCGTTTCAGGGATTTCACCTGTGCACTGAAGGGGAATAATGATATCCTGTCTATCACGCAGCCTGCCATCATCGGCGGGATTCATCGTCAATACCTGGAGGCCGGGGCCGATATCATCGAAACGAACACATTCAATGCGAACCGGATTTCGATGGCCGACTATTGCATGCAGCCGTTTGTTGCGGAAATGAACCTGGCCTCAGCAAAGCTTGCCCGTGCTGCGGCAGACGAATTTATGATTGCCGATCCGTCCAGGCCCAGGTTCGTGGCCGGCGCCCTCGGTCCTACCAATAAAACGGCCTCCATGTCGCCCGACGTGAATAACCCAGCCTACCGGTCGGTCGATTTTGATGAACTGAAGGACACTTATGCTGAACAGGCCAGGGCGCTGATTGAAGGAGGGGTGGATATTCTGCTCCTCGAAACGGTATTCGATACCCTGAATGCCAAGGCGGCGTTGTTCGGTATCGAGATGGTGCTTGCACAGATGAACCGAACCATTCCCATTATGGTTTCGGGCACCATTACCGATAAAAGCGGGCGTACCCTGTCCGGACAGACCCTGGAAGCCTTCCTGTATTCCCTTTCCCATATCGACCTGCTCAGCATCGGGCTGAATTGCTCACTGGGTGCGGCACAGATGCGCCCCTACCTGGAGGAGCTCAGTCATAAAGCCTCGCGTTTTGTGAGCGTCTATCCCAATGCGGGTCTGCCCAACCAGTTTGGCGAATACGATGAAACCCCGCATGAGATGGGACACCACATCAAGGATTTTCTGCAAAACCAGTTCGCCAACATCGTGGGGGGATGCTGCGGCACTACCCCCGATCATATCCGTACGATCGCCCGCATGGCGCAGAAAGCCACTCCCCGTCCAGTTCCGGTGGAAGAAAAAAAATTACGCCTTAGCGGCCTCGAACCCCTTACCGTGTTCCCGGGTAGCAACCTCATATACATAGGTGAGCGTACCAATGTGGCCGGTTCAAAAAAGTTTGCCCGTCTTATCCGCGAAGGAAAATATGAAAAATCCCCTTAGATC
>JAKAMP010000452.1 GCA_021812865.1 Bacteroidota bacterium
TCTCGGGATATAGTCGAAGGTAATGTCGGTGATGGCGTGTGGGTATAAAACCGGACTTTTCAACGAGGATACAGTCCTGTCGATATCCCCGTAATTGACCTGCAGGTAATCGAAAGGTCGGGGTACCTGGTATTCCTTTACATTCAGGGCAAACCCGGTATTGTCGGCATAATTGTAAATGCTGATCCTTTTTTTGCTGAAAGTCAATGGGATGGATAATTTGTAGATGATCATATTCTCTCCCATGATGGCGGAATCAATGGCCGTTGTGGGCAAATCCTCAAAACTGAATTTTGCCTTGTGGAGGCCTTCTCCTTCGATCTTCACCGTGATGTTTTCACCCGGATAAACACCCAGGTTGTCGGTCCAGTCACCGCCTTCATGTAAAACTGTTATCTTCTTGATGGCCGTCTTGGGAGTGATGTTGATGTTGGTGATGAACCTTGCGTCATCTCCATCTTTAATATAAAGGTAACCTTCCGACTGCCGGTGATAATAGTAAGGTCGTATCACGCAAAGCACCCTGTTGTTTGCCAGGTTGTTCCGTGTATATAGTTCGGCAATGAGCGCACCGCCAGGATTTTCCTGTTCTTCGATGCGGTAAGTCTTACCGATTACCAGCGCCCTGTTATCGTCGACCTGAACTTCGATGCCGTTCTTCTGGCTATTGTCATCGAGGGTGATTTCCTTTTTGTCGATGTTAAGAAATGCCAGTCTGCTCGTTTTTACATTGAAATCCTGCTGAATAAGCGGAAGGGCATAGATCGGGTGGAGCGCTGAATCAAGAAATGGCTTGACCGTCTGGAGCGCCACCTGCAGCCTTCTCTTTCCCAGGTTGTGGGGAAGCAGGTGTAGCCTCAACTGCCCGTATTGCTCGTCAAGCATATAGTCAATGTCAAGGCCGCTGGTCCATTCGTTGGTAAGCCTGACATTGGCCATATTGTTGGTGGACAGCTCAAATATCTTCTCTTCGCCGATAAACAATTCATCCGTGCCTGGATAGAACTTTACGAAGGTATTTGTATTGGGAAATAAATGCAGGCTCACCAGGCGCTCACTGCTGTCGGCCTGGGCCTTCACCCCAAAGGTAAATTGAAGGAACTGGCTGGCCGGTATATTATTAAATTTAACCTTGAACCTGAAATATTGACCGTTCATATTTACAAGGGAATCGATCATCTGGTAATCGCCCGATTCCAGTACCCTTACCACCATCTTCTGTCTTTCGGGTAACGGAAAGAGTTTCACCTCGCAGACCGACTGGTTGTTATCGTACCGGAAGTAAAGTTGATTTTCTCCGTTCACAGGAATGGTGTTGTGATTGAGGGAAAAAGTTGAGGTATCGATCAGCAATGCAACATCGGAAAACCAGCTCCGGATATCGTTTGATTGGGCCCAGGAAGAAACTGATGCAAATCCTGACAGGAGAAGAACCAGAAAGAATTTTGCAGTGATATTCATACCCACCATCCTTATTACATGTTTTTTAACTGCAAGAACAACTTGCATGAAACGGTTCATACGCTGTCTGAAGGAATAACTTATCATTAGGTCAGTGTTTAAGTTTTAAGTGTCTGACACACAGACAACTTTCTGAATCAAATGTTTCGGGAAGCACGAATTCATGCATGATGCATGGTTTTTTTGATACTGCAAAATTAGGGATTAAAATCAATGGTCAAAAAAATCATATCATATTCCCTGCTCATTGTCTAATTCATTACTTTTATGCTAAACCGTGATTGGATTTGTTACATTTTTTTCTGTCATGTCTGCAACTACACATCCACTTCCAGATATAATTAACTTACTGGATGCTTTCAACCTTGCCTGGCTGACTGCTGAAATCATTCCTGCCCAAGGCAAATCTGAGCCCTTTTTGAAAGTAATTAACGTGAGCGAGCGCTTTCTGTTGTATTCCGGACTGGAGAAAATGAGTTTGGTCAGGAAAAATTTAAGAACACAGGGAGGGAAGAAAGCTGATTCTGAGCTGAATACATTGTTCCGTGCGCTGATCAGTTTTCAGCAAAACTCACACCGGCTGGTTTTGTTTAAGCATGCATTCATTCTGAGAACCTATTCACCTGGAAAAAACCTGATTATTGCATTCCTTGAAAAGGATAATCCCGAGGAACAACCTTTGTTTCCTTCTATCGACAAGAAGTTCAGGGGTATATTCAACGAGTTGGGAGACTTTGTATTTATTTCCGGTTTTAACGGGAAGTTCCTGGAAGCAAATGATACCGCATTACGGACTCTTGGCTATAAAAGGGAAGAATTGCTTTCGCTCACGCCCGGAAACATTTCGGTTCCGCGTGAAAAGGAGCGTGATGCCTCCCATGTTTCTGCATATGATGAATACGATCAGTGGGCTCAATCGGAACAACTTTTGTTCGGGGCAGAACTGCTTGCACGGAATGGCAACCGGATTCCCATAGAGGCAAGAAGCAAGATCATAGAATTTGAGGGCAAAGAAGCCATTCTTACCATCGCAAGGGATATTCGTGAACGGGTGATGTTTGAAAAAAAGCTGCTCAATGTGGTGATGGATACGGAGGAAAAGGAAAGACGACGGTTGGCTGAGGAACTGCACGATGGCATGGGGCCCTTGTTGTCATCGGCCAAGATGCATGTAGACATGCTGCTTTCTGATTCAATCCCCAACCAAAAGAAAGAGCAGGTATATAAGCTCGTCAAGGAGTTGATCGCCGAATCGATCATCAATATCAGGGAAATATCGGCGAACCTGATGCCTCACGTGCTGTATAATTTCGGACTGATTCCGGCATTGCGCACGCTTATTTCAAGGGTGGCGGTTCACCAGACCCTGGAGGTTGAACTGTCCGATGAGGATTTTATGCAAAGGCCTGACCAGGCTGTAGAGGTGCTCCTGTACAGGGTAATATCCGAACTGGTTACGAATTCGCTGAAGCATAGCTCGGCAACCCTTATCAGCATTAAAATTTCATCCGATCAGACAGCAGTAAATCTCCAATATACCGATAACGGCACCGGCTTTAATTTGCGCCAGGAACTGAATACCGGCACCGGAATGGGGTTACACAATATCATCAATCGTATAAAATCGCAGCAAGGCACGATAAAATTCAAAATGCCAGGCTCAAAAGGTCTGAAGGTATCCATCCATATTCCGTCGGGATTGTCATCCTGAAGAGCTACTTTACACGATGTTCCATGCTCTGCCCTTTTTGCCGGAGAACTACCGCATAATTTTTTTAGAAACATATTT
>JAKAMP010000453.1 GCA_021812865.1 Bacteroidota bacterium
CATGTTGTCGTTCATGGTAATGGCAACAATGGCATCAGCCAAGGAAAAGAAGAATGCGATCGAAGTATTGTACTTCAAAGCCAACCTGGCATGTTGCAAGGCAAGAGCATGCAATGCCTTAGAGGGGAAGGTAAAAGAAATTGTAGATAAAAACTGGACAGATGGCAGTGTAACATTCAGGCAGGTGAAACTTAGTGATTCGACTAATGCAGAACTGGTAAAGAAATACAATGCCCAGTCTCAAACGCTGGTCCTTGTTAAAACCAAAAAGAAAAAGGAAGCATTCCTGGATATTTCACAGATACTTCAGGAGTACGCAAAGACAAACGACACACAAAAGTTCGAGACTGAATTAACTACAAGGATCGATGAGTTTATCAAACAAAAGTAGGGCCCGGATCAAAGCCATCATCAACCTTACCCTTGTGGTTCTGGGTATTGGATTCTTCGTGGTGCTTTTCCTTTTCAAAGGGAGCATGAACAATCTTGTTTCAAAAAAAATGGCGGAACAAGCGGGTACTGAGATAAAGAAAACCATGACCCAAGTCGTAGATTCTGCCTTCAACTATCAGAAAAATGGAAAGGTTTACAAGATCACATTCCTCGAATTCGGCGCAACCGGTTGTATCTCTTGCCGGAAAATGGAGTTGGTCATGAAAGAGGTCAAGGAAAAATATCAACAGACCGTGAATGTGAAGTTTTATAATGTATTGTTACCTGAAAACCAGGAATTCATGAAGTATTACGGAGTTGCCGCAATCCCCACTCAGGTGCTGCTGGATAATTCAGGCAAGGAAATTTTCCGTCATACCGGATACTATTCATTTGATGAACTGGAACAGGAATTCAAAAAGTCAAATCTCTTATAAGCATTTATGAAAAAGATATTTATGATCGTACTGACAGGCCTGGCATTGCTCTCCGCCTGCTCCAAAAAGGATAATTCCGGACCAAGTTCACAGATCAGGATCGATAGTATCACTGCTTCAGTGAACCCGGTTGTGGCCTATGATACATCGGTGATCACCGTCTATGCAACCGGCGACAACCTGCAGTATGGATGGGTAGCCAATCACGGCAAGATCAAAGGTAGCGGAATAACTGTAAAATACTCAGCCTGTCAGAGTTGCCG
Organism: Bacteroidota bacterium; assembly: GCA_021812865.1. GTDB lineage: Bacteria > Bacteroidota > Bacteroidia > Bacteroidales > JAAYUG01 > JAKAMP01. Next base: position 1,133 of record JAKAMP010000453.1, read on the forward strand.
AGGCTTAAATACAATCACATGCAGGGTTTTCAATGAAACCGGCGAAGTAAGTGATACCATCATGGTCCGGGTTACCCCTTGGCACAGTAAATAATAGAAAGTATGCTGCAGACTGCAAAATATTTACTAATTTTTCTCTGCCTGTGCACTGGTAACAAGGCGTTTTCACAATGCTGCACCTCCGGCAATCCATTTATCAGTGATGCTGAGCAGCCTGCCCTTCAGTCCAGGATCCTCACGGCATCCCTGAACTACCGCTACAGCCACTCAGGGAAGTACTACTCGGAAGACTCCCGCTTTACGGAATTGCCCTTCCAGGAGGTAGCTAACAGTAATTATACGGAATTACAGATCGGTTATGGCATTACCAATTGGCTGACTGCACTGACTGACCTCGGCTATTTTTTTAATAAGACATTGGAAACTCCCGGCATTGATTCTTACAAAGGATATGGATTCGGGGACCTCGGGCTGTATGCAAAATTCAATGCCTATTCAAATTCCCGGCTCAGGCTTACAATATCACCAACCGTGGGCGTAAAATTTCCCGTTGGGGTATTTGACCAGGAAGTAGAAAATGTACAACTACCGATCTCTGTTCAACCATCGGCAGGGAGTTACCGTTATCTTGCGAACCTGTTTATCTCAAAAGGATTCGGGAAGGTAGCGTTGGCCGGATTCGCTTCCTATGAATATTCCCAATTGATTGAATCAGAGAATTTCTATTACAAGTATGGTGACCAGTGGATAGCAGCCCTGTATTTCAATTACAGGCCGTGGAAGCGATTCACCATCGACCTGCAGGTCAGAAATGAGTACAGAACAAAGTCCACAAGAGAGAATGACGACATAATCGAATCCTCCGGCTATGACGTTGTATTTTTCACCCCCCAGGTGACTTATGCCTTCAAGCATGACTGGTATTTATCAGCCTATGGAGATATCCCCTTGTACAAATATTACAACGGCATCCAGTTGTCATTCGGATATGCAGTATCAGTGAGAGTCACCAAGAAGATTGATTTCATTGCGTTAATGGCAAGAAAAAGATCGGCTGATCCAGGCGGATCAGAGAGCAAGTAACTTATTTGAAATGAATAAAAACGACAATATTATGTCTGAACAAAGTAAACCTGGCTTTATCATGTGCGTTTGCACCGGAAAATGCCCAGGGTTCTCCCAGATGGATATCTGGGACTTCATAAATCGTGTCAGGATCGAATTGCCGGTGGAATATGGATTTATCCATCCTCAGCTTTGTGAGGAAGACGGTGACAGGTTTCTAATGGACTTTCTGAAATCACACAGAAAAGTGGTGATCGGGGGTTGTGCGCCGAATATGCAGAACAAGCTTTTCAGAGATGCCTTTAATGCATCCGGACTGGATGTAACCAAGGACCTTGTTGCCATCGATGTACGTGATATGACTACGGACAAGGCAGTCGAAAAAGTGAGTGATGCCCTGAATAAAATGGAGGCAGCGCAATGAGCGAGACGACATTCATGGGGGTCGAACGCAGCCTGATCGACTGGAAACCGACCATCGATTATTCCAAATGCAATTATTGCATGGATTGTGTGGAATTCTGCCCGCATAAAGTTTTTGAGGTCAGGGATAATGATGAGATCAGACTGATTGTGAAGAACCCTCACAATTGCGTGGTTTTCTGCAGGGCCTGTTCGAAGACCTGCGGACCGGACGCTCTTTCATTTCCCGATAAGAATTTAACAACCCAGCACATCAAGGAGATCAGAAAGGAGATGGAAAGCCATGATTGAAAATTATGCCATCCTGCCATGCAACGGATTGGATAAATGCGCCGGGGTGATCTCCAGGGAGCTGGCAATTAAACTTTGTGAGAATGCGGAAAACGAGATTTTGTGCCCGGTTTATTACAGGGTATCAGACAAGAAATACAATAAAATAGCTGGTGAGCGGCCTCTTCTATTGCGGCCTGCTCGGCAGCGGCGCGGCCTACTTCGCCAGCGGCACTCGTATCCTCGAGCATCTGCTGGGCGGTCTCACCGGGCGTCAGGCGGCGATCCACAGCCACCTCACACCAGGCGGGGGCGGAGGTGGGGGTGTGCGGCCCCTCGATCAGCGAAACGACCTGCGTC
>JAKAMP010000010.1 GCA_021812865.1 Bacteroidota bacterium
CATAATGAATACTATCGGGTTAGAATCTCTAAGATATAAAAAAATGAACTCAATCTATTTTTTTAACTTCATCATTTTCAATCTGGTATCTCTGGTTGCTTTCGGGACATATGGCAATTCCCTCGTCGTTGAATTTCAGTTTATGGCCGAATTCGCTCATCCATCCGGCAAATCGTGCAGGATTTCCGATAACCAGCGCATAAGGTTTCACATTTTTGGTCACCACAGCTCCTGCCCCGATGAAAGCATATTCGCCAATGGTTATGCCGCAGACGATAGTGGCATTTGCCCCAATGGAAGCCCCTTTTTTCACCAGGGTGGGAATGTATTGTCCCCGACGGTTTACCCCGCTCCTCGGGTTGATCACATTGGTAAAGACCATGGAAGGACCCAGGAAAACATCATCCTCACAGATCACTCCTGTATAGATTGAAACATTATTCTGCACTTTCACGTTGTTTCCCAGCGTGACTTCGGGGGAGACCACCACATTTTGCCCTATGTTACAGTGTCCGCCAATATGGCAGCCGGACATGATATGCGAAAAGTGCCATATTTTAGTTCCTTCTCCGATTACACATCCTTCATCAATTACAGCGGTCTCATGCGCGAAGTATGATTTTTCCATATAGGTTGAATTGTATGCTTCGAAGTAGTTGCATTCTTTAAAGCTGGTTCAGGAAAGGAAACCGGTTAGCTTGTCCGTGATATACCTGAGCTGTTCTTCGTCCAGCTCGGTGTGCATGGGAAGGGAAATAACCGTTTTACAAAGTTTTTCGGTAACGGGGGAATCCCCTTCTCTGTATCCTAAGTGTGCGTATGCCTTCTGCAGGTGCAGGGGTACAGGATAATAGATCATGGCAGGAATTCCGCTTTCAGCAAGTGATTTTCTCAGTTCTTCACGGCCGTCCCTGCTGATCTGTATGGTATACTGGTGAAAAATATGGGTGGAATAGGGCATTCGTGCAGGGATCCTGATTGCAGGATGTCTCTTGAATGCTGCATCGTAAAATGAAGCCGCTTTTTCACGTGCCTGGTTATACTCGTCCAGGTGTTTCAGTTTAACCCTCAAAATGCCTGCCTGCAGGGTGTCAAGGCGGGAATTCACACCTATGCGGTCGTAATAATACCGAACCTGCATGCCGTGGTTGGCGATGGAACGAATCTTTTCAGCCAGTGCATTATCCTGGGTGAAGAGCGCTCCCCCGTCGCCATAAGCGCCAAGGTTTTTCGAAGGGAAGAAAGATGTGGTGCCTATATTACTTATAGTTCCTGCCTTTTTCCGGGCTCCATTCCTGTAAATATAATCTGTGCCGAGCGCTTGTGCGGCATCTTCGATGATGAAAAGGTTGTGCCTGTCGGCAATATCCTGCAGTTTTTCCATATTGGCACACTGCCCGAACAGGTGAACAGGTACAATGGCCCGGGTACGCGGCGTAATGGCTTTTTCCACTGCTTCAGGGCTGATGGTGAAGGAATCCGGTTCAACATCAACAATGACGGGCTTTAGCTTTAGCAGTTCCACCACTTCGACGGTGGCTACAAAGGTAAACCCGGTAGTGATGATCTCATCGTCGGGTTTCAGATCGAGCGCCATCAGCGCAATCTGCAGGGCATCAGTTCCATTGGCGCAGGGAATGACATGCTTCACGCCCAGATATTGTTCTAGTTCCTTCTGGAAATCCTTTACTTCACTGCCCTGGATAAAAGCAGTGGAATCGATTACATTTTGAATGGCGTTATTAACCTCGGTTTTAATTTTCTGGTACTGACCCTTCAAGTCAACCATCTGAATGGGATGCATGTTGAAAAATTTAATATTTAACAAGGCCAACTGAAATTTATTCAGTGGTTGGTTACAAAGATTTCAGTGGTTGGTTACAAAGATACCAGAAAAAGATAGAATAAAGAATTTTCCAAGGAGATGTTTTGTAAGTGCCGTCATCTCAGTTCTCTCTATTGATTGCTATATTCAGGAGGTTTTAAAAATGATGATTCGGAGCACAGGGAAATGTGCTAACAAGGCAGGCTGTTGAAAAAATTAATTTTCAGTCAGATATGCTGCTTTCATTTTGTTTAAATTTGTATTAAACCTTATTCTGTTGGAAGCAGGCATATACATTCATGAATTATTATACCAGGCCGATGTGGTCATTGTGCCTGGATTAGGGGCTTTCGTTTCTACCTACCACCCGGCTCAGCCCGATCTGGCGAACAGAAAGATCAGTCCCCCTGCGAAGGTTTTCCATTTTGATGACAGCCGGAAGGAAGATAATCGCCTGTTGCAGGACTGGATTTCTGAACAGGGTGATTTTACGGAAACAGAAGCCGGCCAGCTCATTCATGATTTTGTGGCCGATGTGCTGCATGAACTCGAGGCAGGCAGGGAAGTTGAAATTGCCGGCCTGGGTTTGTTTTTTAACGATGAAGAAGGCCGGATCCGATTCCGTTTTTCGGTGGAAAATAATTTCGACACCGAAGCGGCCGGACTGCTGGATATTGATTTTCCGGCTGCCAGCCAGGAATCTGTTCAACCCACGGCAACTGTCCCTGCACCCGAAACCAAAGAGACGAAGAAGGAAGAGGTTCATGTTGAAGCGCCCCATACTGTACCGCCTGTATTTAAGGCCCAGCCTGCGCCTCCTCCGCCTCCAGAGCAGCATCCGGTAAAAAAGAAACGAAGATCGCTCCGCCGGATATGGATTGCAGTTGCATTCATCCTGATCATTGCTGCGGGTATTTATTTCGGTCTTCAGCATAAGGGCGAGATTACACGCCTGGCAGGCCAATGGTTCAGCAGGCCCCGGCATGAGGCCATTGACAGCCTCCGCACCCAACCCGTGGATACGGGCCTGGGTAAAACGCTTTCCGAGCAGGCCAATCTGAAAAAAGCGCTGGATGTAAAGTCGGTTGATACCTCCGGGAAGTTCGTTCCTTATGGTAATAGGGTGATGAAATATTACGTAGTCGCAGCGAGTTTCAACACATACGACAATGCCCTCAAGCTGCAGAATGAACTGAAATCGAAGGGTTTTGACTCGGAAATTATTACGCAGACGCACCAGTGGTACCGGGTAACCATGGGTACTTATACCGACCGGCAGGAGGCGCTGGTTGAACTGGAGAAACTCAAAACCATCACGCGGAATAGCGCGCTTTGGCTTATGCACATATGATCGGCGAGAGGTTATTTCACCTCTGAGCCGTTCCCGACATTATTTTCAGGTGTAACGAATACCAGTTTTCCGCCCTTGTCTTCAGCGAGGAGGATCATGCCCTGGGAAGTGATTCCCTTAATCTCTCTGGGTTCAAGGTTTGCGAGGATACACACCTGTTTTCCCACGATATTTTCAGGTTCGAAAAATTCGGCAATGCCGGAAACCACGGTTCGCTTGTCGAGTCCTGTATCGATCGTAAGCTTGAGCAGTTTCTTTGTTTTGGCCACTTTTTCTGCGGCGAGAATGGTACCGGTGCGGATATCCATGGTGGCAAAACTATCGTAGCTGATATTTGCCTTGCCAGGTTTTACAGGAGACTTCGCTGCTTCGTTGGCTGCCTTACTGCGTGCAAGTTTCTGTAGCTGGTATTCGATGGCTTCGTCTTCTATTTTTTCATACAGGAGTTCCGACTTATTCAGAAGATGTCCCGGTTTTAGGATTTCAGCATTGCCAAGAAGGTTCCAGCCGGCATCCCGGAGGTTGATAAATTTCCTGAGTTTGTCAATGGTGAAGGGGAGGAAGGGTTCCATGATGATGCTCAGGTTGGCTGTTATCTGAAGGGCTACATTCAGGATGGTTTTCACCCGTTCTTTGTCCGATTTGATCACGATCCACGGCTCAGTATCGGCCAGGTACTTGTTTCCCAGCCTTGCCAGGTTCATGGCTTCTTTCAGGGCATCGCGGAATCGGAAATTATCCAGGCTGGCTTCGAGATTTTCTTTGATCCGGGGTATTTCTGCAAGCACCTCCTGGTCATATGCCGTGAGACCGGTGATTTCGGGCACTTTATTGTCGAAATATTTCTGGGTAAGGACAAGGGTGCGGTTCACGAAATTTCCGAGGATGGCCACCAATTCGCTGTTGTTGCGACTCTGAAAGTCCTTCCAGGTGAAATCATTGTCCTTGGTTTCGGGCATGTTGGCGCAGAGCACGTACCGAAGGACATCTTCCTTGCCCTTAAAATCCTCGAGGTATTCGTGCAACCACACTGCCCAGTTGCGAGAGGTTGAGATCTTGTCGCCCTCGAGGTTCAGGAATTCGTTGGCCGGCACATTGTCGGGAAGGATATAACTGCCTTCGGCCTTCAGCATGGTGGGGAATATGATGCAATGAAACACAATGTTATCTTTCCCGATGAAGTGGATTAGCCTGGTTTCAGGATCTTTCCAGTATTTTTCCCAGTCGGGTGTGAGTTCGCGGGTGGCAGAGATATAACCAATGGGCGCGTCGAACCATACATACAGCACTTTGCCCTTGGCTCCATCCACAGGGACTGGTATACCCCAGTCGAGGTCACGGCTTACCGCCCTGGGCTGGAGTCCCTGGTCGAGCCACGATTTGCACTGCCCGTATACATTGCTTTTCCAGTTTTTGTTTTCCTCAAGGATCCACTGGTTTAGGAACGGCTGGTATTGATCGAGAGGGAGATACCAGTGCAGGGTTTCCTTTAATACCGGCTGACTGCCGCTGATGGTCGATTTTGGATTGATCAGGTCGGTGGCATTCAGCGAGGTGCCGCAGCTTTCACACTGATCGCCATAGGCGCGTTCATTGCCGCAATGCGGGCAGGTTCCCGTGATATAACGGTCGGCCAGGAACTGGTTGGCTTCTGTATCGAAGAACTGCTCTGAGGTCTTTTCAATGAATTTATTCTCCTCATAGAGCTTTTTGAAAAATGCAGAGGCAGTTTCATAATGAACCTTTGAGCTGGTGCGCGAATAGATGGAGAAGGAAATGCCGAAATCGGCAAATGATTTTTTAATCATCTCATGATAGCGGTCAACCACCTGCTGAGGGCTGATGCCTTCCTGCCGTGCCTTGATGGTAATAGGCACCCCGTGTTCATCCGACCCGCAGATGAATACCACTTCCTCTCCTTTCAGGCGCAGGTAACGCACATAGATATCGGCCGGAACGTAAACGCCGGCAAGGTGGCCGATGTGAACCGGCCCGTTTGCATAAGGCAGGGCGGCTGTAACGGTAGTGCGTTTGAATTTTCTGTTCATTTCAGTAGTTCTGTGATGATTATTTCGAATGAAATTTATAATTTGACAAAAATAGTATAAGTATTTTAATCGGTGCAGAGTGATGGTTCATTAAATGCAATCATGCCGGTTCAAATACCCGTCATGCGTATGGCTCAGCAGACATTCAACAAGGAATTGGGGGCAAAGGGGGAAAAACTCGCCCTTGAACTTTTAAAGGAAAAGGGGCTCGCCATTCTCGATACCAACTGGAGGTACGACCGCAAGGAGCTCGATATCATTGCCAGGGACGGAGACCTGCTGGTGGTAGTGGAAGTGAAGGCCAGAACCTGGGAATGCTACGAGGAACCGGCCGATGCCATGACCGATGGGAAAATCCGGAACATCCTTGAAGCCACAGAGGCCTACATGTTTGAGAAGAATATTGACTGCGGGGTGCGGTTCGACCTGGTCTCTGTTACTTTTTTTGAGGACCGCTATGAAGTGGAGCATATAGCCGACGCGTTTGGTCCTTTTGCCGAATGATACTGCCTTGCCATTCAAGGGATTGAACCGGCAAAGCGATTTTGCAATGATTCGATTACTTTTGCAGGAAATGCAACCAGGATGAATATTGAAGAAATCAGGGAATACTGCCTCACGTTGGAGAACACTGAAGAAGGTTTCCCTTTTGATGAAACTACCCTGGTATTTAAAGTTCATGGCAAAATTTATGCATTGCTTAGCCTTGATGAGCATCGCATCAACCTCAAGTGTGAGCCCGAACTTGCCGCTCAACTCAGGGAACAGTTTGAGGAGGTACTTCCGGGATATCATATGAATAAGAAGCATTGGAATACGGTAGTTTTAAATGGCATGATCCCGTTGCCGTACATTCGTGAATGGATTGATCATTCATACAGCCTGGTATGTTCTTCACGATTCCGGAAACGAAAAAATATACATTCAAAATCGCGAAAATCATAATCAAACCGCATATGAAAAAGTTGTTTTCCTATTTTCTGCAGGGGATATTGTTTACAGCCCCCCTGGGCATCACCATTTATATTATTTATGTGGTTTTCAAATTTATTGATGGGATACTGATGCCCTTTGTGATACAGGGACTGGGATTTAAAATTCCCGGCTTGGGTGTATTGCTGATTCTGGTGATGATCACGCTGGTGGGCATTCTGGGGCAGTCCATTGTAGCCACTCCGGTGAAAACTTTAATTAACCGGACACTGAAGCGGTTACCGCTGCTGCAGATGGTGTATTCCTCCGTTAAGGATTTTCTTTCGGCCTTCGTGGGGAAGGAAAAGCGGTTTACACGGCCGGTGCTGGTGAAGATGAACGATTGTTCCAACCTTGAGCGCCTGGGTTTCATTACGGAAGATGACCTGTCGGATTTCAAAGCCCTGGGCAAGGTGGCTGTATATTTTCCGCATTCGTTGGCTTTTTCGGGAGAGCTGTATGTTGTCCCCATGGAAGCTGTCACTCCTCTTGATCTTCCTCCGGCAGAAGCCATGAAGTTTATCGTTTCTGCGGGTATTGCCAGGGTTTAGTTTCGGGATGCCTTTATTCAACCATCAGGTTGCATCCGCGGGTATCGCTGTGGTCTATCCTTCCGAGCACTTCGAATGATCCGTCGGGATGAACTTTCCCTAGGTCTCTTGTTCCAATGAAGGAGCAGGAATAGACATTGGCGAGGTCTATCACATTGAGGGCTCCTGTTTTGCCTGATTCCTGGGATGCGTAAGGATCATACACATCGCGTGTCAGTATCTTCATCCAGGGGGGGCAGCGATAATGCCCTTTGCCTTTTGAATAGGCCTGCGACAGCAGCTCGGTCATGCCATATTCGGAATGAATGTGTTCAACCGAGAAAGCGTCTTGAAGGATGGCATGCAACTCCTGTCGGGTAATCTCCTTCCGGCGGCCCTTCATTCCTCCTGTTTCCATGATCAGGGTATGTTTGAGCGGCATGGGATGGTTTGTGGCCAGGTCGAGCAGGGCAAAACTCACTCCCAGCAGCAGGGTTTTCCGGCCGGCCCGCTCGAGTTGCTTAAGCTTTCCTGCCAGTTCAGCATAGTTGTATAGAAAGAATCCATTGTCCGTGTGTCCGCTCTGCTGCATGAGCCGGCTGGCCATATGCACGAGCGATGAATCCTGCCGTTCCAGGTAAGAAGGTAGTAAGGCAAGGATACAATACTCCGAAGGTTCACCGTAGAACAGTCTGAATCCATTGGTAAGACTGACGTCATACACATCGAGGCGGGCAACCCGGTGGCGGCTGGTAATACTCCCGGTGGTGCCGCTGCTGCGGAATACTTTTTCCTCCGGTTGTCCCTTAGCAAGGGGTGAATGATCCCTGAAAAATTCAATAGGCATAAAGGGAATGTCTTCAAGAGAATGGACATTCGCTGTATTTTTCCCAAGAAGATTGCAGTATTGTTGGTATATATCTACATTTTCAAACTGGTAAGCGAAGACATCCAGCGCCATAGTTTGAAAGTCTGCACTGGAGCCAATGCCAAATGCCAGTTGCCAGGGAAAATTGTTCATGGACCGGTCTCAGTTTTTGGCTTTCATGGAAGAGATTTTGGTATACGAAGTGACCAGGCCCTTGATGAGGGATGAGCTGAATCCGTTGTGTTCCATTTCGTTCAGTCCGGATATGGTTACGCCCATGGGAGTAGTCACCTTATCGATCTCTTTTTCGGGATGCTGTCCGTTTTCCAGGATGAGGCCTGCGGCTCCCCGCATGGTCTGGGCGGCAATATATTGTGCGGTTTCGGCGCTGAATCCGATTTCAATTCCTCCCTGGGTAAGCGCCCTCAGGAAACGCAGGGCAAATGCCACGCCGCAGGCTCCGAGCACAGTGGAGGCTTCCATCAGTTCTTCCCGAATCCGGAGGGTCCGGCCAAGGGAAGAAAGCAGTTTCTCCACTTTTTCACCCTCGGCATCGAAGCCGGGCGCCACCGACATACAGGTAATAGATTCGCCTATCGCCACTGCTGTGTTGGGCATGATTCGCACCACCGGGATATTTTTGCCGGTAATCGCGATAATTTTTTCCATGCTGAAACCGGTCACTGCAGAAATGATTACCTGCTGTCCGGCTTTCAGCGCGGGTTTTATTTCTTCCAGCACATTTTCTGCCTGGTGTGGCTTCACAGTGAGGAAGACAATGTTGGCCTGTGCTGCAGCCTTCTTGTTATCGGTCAATACGTTCACCTTTTTTCTCCTGAAACTGTCCAGCAGTTCTACCTTCCGCCGGGTGACAAAGAGATCCGGGGGGGCAACGGTTTTGCTTTTAAGCAATCCTTCGGCGATGGCCATGCCCAGGTTTCCCGTTCCGAGTATGGCTACTTTGAGGTTTTGATTCATATTCTTTTTTTATAGGTCTCTCCTGCCGGAAAAATTCCGGAGAAAGAGGCAAAGATACCTTAATTGATTGATTCGGACATGGGATAGGGAAGGGGAATCTTGTTCCGGAGAAGGTATGTCATCAGGGTAAAGGGATGAGCATTCCGTTCTGGATAGTCTCGGCAAGTTGGTTTATGAAACGGGCAGCAGGAGCGCCGTCCACTACATCATGGTCAAATGAGGCGGTGATGCAGAGATGTTTCCTCGATTCAAAATGTTCATTCACTAATACTGCTTTTTCACTGATGCTGCCAACGGTAAGCAGAACAGTAGCGCTTCCATGGGGGATGAACCATACCGGTTCCCTGCTGAACATGCCAACAGAAGTAACACTTAATTTTCCGTACCGCCTGGCCATGTATATATTTTTATCGGCCAACCGGACAAATGTTTTCATCAGGAAACCGGGAATCAGGCTGAACCACCTGCTGCCCGTAAGGCTTCCCAGTTTTTCGTCCTGTATGGTCTGGGCCTCTCTGATCTCTGCCTGTATATCAAGTAACGATTTATTCTGTGTGGCAGCAATGGCAATGGGTTCGGGTACCTTTTCTCCCAACAGGTCCCTTTCGATCAGCACACTGATGGTGATATCGTCCAGGAAAACAAACCTGTTACCGGTGATGAACGCATTCAAACGGGGATGATCCCTGATCACCTTCGACAGGCAGGCCACTATATATGCGGTCATGGATAATTTTGTTCCCGTTTGGTCAAAATAATCTTTCATTCTTTGCCTGGGTTCGGTAATATCGATCTCAGCCAGGCTATGAAAAACGTTTTTTCGTCGGGTAACCGAAGCGGACGCGATCACGGCGCGGCGGTTGAACCCAAGGCGAACGGCATGAAATCCTTTGTTTTTCTTCATGACTGGGGCAGGTATGAACGGTTTTCGTTTAGCCAAAGATAAGAGCTTTCCTGCTGACATTCAACACAAATCATTTATTGCCCCATACCTCTACCGTTGAGTATGGTTAATTTTTCATTTTGTATTTTTATCATTTGAAATTCATTACCACTATGCCGACATACATTCTTGGCATCGACGGAGGGGGCACCCGCACCAGGGCTGTTTTGGCCGATCGCAGAGGCAGGGCGCTCGGGAAGGGAGAAGCAGGAACAAGCAATCCGAACCCGCATGGCTACAAGGCGGCCCAGGATGAATTGCTGAAATCTGTAAACATGGCTTTTGCCAGTGCAGGGATCAAGCCTGGCAGGGTGGATGCGGCATGCCTAGGTATCGGAGGTGTAGATCGCGAACAGGAACGTAGTCGCATACGGAAATGGGCGTTGAGGCATTTATCCCATAAAGTATATGTAACGAACGACAGCGAGACTGTATTGGCAGCGGGTACGCCCGAAAATTGGGGAATTGTGCTGATTTCCGGTACCGGTTCCATGGCATGGGGCAAATCTCCTGAAGGAAGGATTGCCCGGGCCAGCGGCTATGGATACCTGATTGGTGATGAAGGAAGCGGCTTCGACCTTGCCTGCCGGGCTTTGCGTGCAGCTACCCAGGCATATGACGGGCGCGGGGAACCAACCATTTTATTTGACAGGATTCTGCAGCACTGGAAAATCAAGGAGATGGACCAGCTCATTCCTTATGTGTACCATTCCGGCCTTCATCACGATGATTTTGCCGCAATGGCCAGGGTGGTTGTCAGGGCAGCATCTGATGGCGACCATGTGGCCACCGTACTGCTCGATCAAACGGCAGAATTCCTGGCCTCCTCCATCACGGCTGTTGCACGTGCGCTGAATTTCATAACACCTTCAGTTCCGCTGGCGCTTACTGGCGGACTGGTTACCGGCTCACCCTCTTTGCAGCAGGCCTTAATACTGAAAGCAGAAAAGAAAGGATTCCTGTTTGGGCCGGTAAAAGTGGTAAAAGAGCCAGTAAAGGGAGCCGTGATCTTAGCGTGTTCCATGCTCTGATCATGCTTTTTATACCCGTGACGGAACCGTGAATTTATCAAATAAAAAAGATGCACAACTGAGTGCCATGCATCTTTGAGTAATACGCTCAGGAATAGTTTTCGGAAGTCTCTCTTATCCCCTGATGGCTTTGATACCGGGAAGTTCTTTCCCTTCCATATATTCGAGCATGGCTCCGCCGCCGGTGGATACATAGCTCACTTTGTTGGCCAGCTTGTTTTTATTGATGGCTGCAACGGAGTCGCCGCCGCCGATCAGGCTGTAAGCGCCTTTCGCTGTGGCATCGGCAATGGCATGGGCAATGGCAGAGGTTCCTTTGGCGAACTTTTCCATTTCAAACACGCCCATAGGGCCGTTCCAGAGGATGGTTTTTGATTTGCCAATCACTTCGCTGAATATCTTTATGGTTTCCGGTCCGATATCAAGTCCCATCCAATCTGCAGGCGTTTCTTTTACAGAAGTAATGTTGGTATTGGCTTCAGCATCGAACTTGTCGCCGTTCACTGCATCGACAGGCAGGTATACGTTAACACCTTTTTCTTTTGCCTTCTGCAGCAGTTCGAGGGCCAGGCCGAGCTTGTCTTCTTCGCAGAGCGACTTGCCGATATTGCCTCCCTGGGCTTTGATGAAGGTATAGGTCATACCACCGCCGATGATCAGGTTGTTCACCCGGTTGAGCATGTTTTCAATCACCAGGATTTTATCTGATACCTTTGCTCCGCCCATAATGGCAGTGAAAGGCTTTTCGGGGGACTGGAGTACTTTGTCCATCGATTTCAGTTCAGCCTCGATGAGGAAGCCAAACATGCTGTTTCCCGGGAAAAGATTGGCGATGAGGGTGGTGGAAGCATGAGCGCGGTGGGCTGTTCCGAAGGCATCATTTACATAACATTCGGCGAGGGAGGCCAGTCTGGCTGTGAAATCTTTCTGTTTCTTCTTCATTTCATCCTTGGCAGCCTTCTTTTCCTCTTCAGTAACATTCTCGGGCAATTTGGGTTTGCCTTCTTCTTCCAGGTAAAACCTCACATTCTCGAGCAGCAGAACTTCGCCGGGTTTCAGGGCCGCCGCCATGGTTTTTGCAGATTCTCCAATACAATCGTCGGCAAATTTCACCGGTTTTTCCAGCAGCTTTTCGAATGCCGGGATCACATGTTTGAGGGAATATTTATCCTGAGGAACACCATCGGGGCGACCAAGGTGAGACATCAGAATAGCGCATCCGCCATCACTGAGTATCTTGTTGATTGTAGGCAGGGCACCACGGATGCGGGTATCATCGGTTACCTGGAAGGTCTTTTTATCGAGAGGTACGTTGAAATCGACCCTCACAATGGCTTTCTTTCCTTTGAAGGTGTATTTTTCTACTGTAAGCATAATTTTATTGTTTTGTGATTGAAATAACAAAGGTAAAAAAAGAAATTATAAACGGGCTTTCCCCTGGAGGAAATTATCCCTGAGGCTTTGGGGTGAGGCAATTACACCATTTTGTGGTATAGGGTAAATTCACCGGGAAAAAGGCAGGAATTTTCTTACTTTTGCCATTCACTTTACATCCCAGGAATGTTTTTCAGGCAGGTTATAGGGCATCACGATATTAAAGCGAAGCTGATCCGTTCGGCTGAAGAGGACCGCATCAGTCATGCGCAGCTATTCCTGGGAAAGGAAGGAAGCGGCGCTCTGCCCCTGGCCCTGGCCTATGCCTGTTACCTTTCATGCACGGGGGAACGCAATGGCGATGCCTGTGGAACCTGTCCATCATGCATCAAATACCAGAAACTGGTTCATCCCGATCTTCACCTGGTGTTTCCAGTAATCAAGCCCGAAGGGGGGAAGCGTGCAGTGAGCGATATGTTTGTTCATCAATGGAGGGAAGCGGTAATAGCTAATCCTTATCTCGAACTTTCGCAATGGTATGAAACGATCAATGCAGAAAACAAGCAGGGTAGTATTTTTGTGGATGAGAGTGACGAGATTGTTCGGAAACTAAGCCTAAAGACTTATGAATCTGCCTATAAGATCGTTATCGTTTGGATGGCCGAGAAAATGAATGTTCAGGCTGCAAACAAGCTGCTGAAGATCCTGGAAGAGCCCAATCCGGGAACTGTTTTTTTGCTCGTAAGCGCAAGTACTGGTACCATGCTGCCTACCATCCTGTCGCGCCTGCAGGTAGTCAAGCTGCCGCCCATTGGCCAAAGGGACCTGCAGGAAGCTCTTATGGCCAGGCATGGACTGGATGAAGAAAAGGCCGGTTCCATTGCGCGGATGAGCGATGGGAATTACCTTCGCGCGCTGGAGCTGATGCAAACCGAAACCCTCAGCTGGGAGCTCGACAAGTTCGCCGAGTTCATGAGGTTATGCTATAAGGCTGATTTCCCGTCGATTCTGGGCTGGGTGGAGGAGTTGGACCGGACGGGCAGGGAGAAACAGAAGGAATTCTTATTATATTGTGTCCGGATGATCAGGGAGAATCTTATGCTGAACCTGGAAGCTACACAATTGAGCAGGCTCACTGAGGAAGAAAAAAATTTCTCGGTAAAGTTTTCCAGGTTTATCCATACCGGTAATGCAGGAGAGATCGCGGCTGAGTTTGACAAGGCCATGTACCACATCGAATCCAACGCCTATGGCAAGCTGGTGCTGCTTGATCTGGCCATCCAGACTGCCCGGTTGATCAAAAAGGAAAAATAACTATTTTTGCCTGCTGGTCAGTGCAATAATTAATTTGAGAAAACATCATGAGCGACGATATCATATCAAGAGGTTGTGCCAGTCTGACCATCGATCAGGGCTCGCAGTACCGCTGCCGAATGGGTAACTGCAGCAAACTGAGCGTTTTTGACTGGCTGCAGGATATATCGCCGATTCCCTACTCATCGGACATTGTTGAAGTAAGGTTCAAGAATACCCGCAAAGGCTATTATCATAATTCGAACAAGCTATCCATTCGTCAGGGCGATTTTGTTGCCGTAGAGGCCTCCCCGGGTCACGATATCGGAGTGGTTTCCCTTACCGGTGAACTGGTGGTTGAGCAATTACGCAAGGGCAGAATCGTGCTGAACGAAAATGATTTGAAGAAGGTTTACCGGAAAGCAAAGCAGGCCGATGTGGAAAAGTGGCAGGAAGCGATTGCCAAGGAGCACCAGACCATGCTCAAGGCAAGGAAAATAGCCGAGCACCTGAAACTCGACATGAAAATCGGGGATGTGGAATACCAGGGCGACAACACCAAGGCCATCTTTTATTATATAGCCGATGACCGGGTGGACTTCCGGGAGCTCATCAAAATCCTGGCCGATGAATTCAAGGTGAGGATTGAGATGCGGCAAATCGGTGCAAGGCAGGAGGCCGGGCGCATTGGCGGCATCGGTCCCTGTGGAAGGGAACTGTGCTGTGCCACCTGGATTACCAATTTTGTATCGGTAACCACCAGCGCTGCCCGTTACCAGGAAATTTCGCTCAACCCGCAGAAACTTGCCGGGCAGTGCAGCAAACTGAAGTGCTGTCTGAATTATGAGCTCGACAGTTACATGGATGCCCGCAAAGACTTTCCGGATCCCTCGGTGAAACTTGAAACGGAAAACGGTGTGGCTATTCACCAGAAAACCGATGTATACCGTGGGATCATGTGGTATTCCATGGAAGACGATGGTACCATGTCCCTTATTCCTTTGTCGGTGGAACATGTGAATGAGATCATCGCAATGAATCAGAAGGGTACAAAGATCAAGAAATTTGACCAACAGAAGGAAAAGGAATCAAAAGGTGAAGAACAGGGTTCAGGGGCATTTATCCTTAACAGCGCCACGGAAAGCGACAGCCTGAACCGGTTTGACACCAAGAAAAACCATAACCGGAAAAAGAAAAAAAGAAGAAAATACAATGAAGAACATGGTCCCCAGTCTTAAAGCAGGCTGGATCGTACTGATTATCCTTCTCGGTTCATGTACCGGGAAAACCATCTATCACG
>JAKAMP010000454.1 GCA_021812865.1 Bacteroidota bacterium
GGGTGCAAAACCGGGTGAAGGGGGACAGCTGCCCGGTTACAAGGTCGATAAGGTCATTGCCAAACTCAGGAATTCCACTCCCGGTATTACCCTGATCTCTCCGCCTCCGCATCACGATATCTATTCCATTGAAGACCTGGCACAGCTTATCTTCGACCTGAAATGCATCAATCCGCATGCAAAGATCAGCGTCAAGCTGGTTTCGGAAAACGGGGTAGGTACTGTGGCGGCCGGTGTAGCCAAGGCCAAGGCAGACCTCATCACCATCAGCGGGAGTGAAGGAGGAACAGGGGCGAGCCCGGTCAGTTCCATCAAACATGCCGGATTGCCCATTGAACTGGGTATTGCCGAAGCCCAGCAAACCCTGGTGATGAATAATCTCCGCAGTAGGATAAAACTTCAGACCGATGGTCAGCTCAAAACAGGTATGGATGTGGTGCTGATGGGACTGCTGGGTGCAGAGGAGTTTGGTTTTTCCACAGCTGCCCTCATTACCCTGGGTTGCATCATGATGCGAAAATGCCATCTGAATACCTGTCCGGTGGGTGTGGCTACACAGAATCCCGAACTGAGGAAGCGATTCATTGGTCAGTCGCAGAATGTGGTCAATTTCTTCAGCTTCGTAGCTG
Organism: Bacteroidota bacterium; assembly: GCA_021812865.1. Classification (GTDB taxonomy): domain Bacteria; phylum Bacteroidota; class Bacteroidia; order Bacteroidales; family JAAYUG01; genus JAKAMP01. Next base: position 630 of record JAKAMP010000454.1, read on the forward strand.
AAGAAGTCAGGGAGATCCTGGCAGAGATGGGATTCCGAAAATTCGAAGACATCATCGGGCGTACCGATCTGCTTGAGATGCGCAAGGATATTGATCACTGGAAGGCTGGCACGGTTGATCTTTCGGCCATGATTCACCTTCCGAAGGAAGCCAAGCGTTATGCCTTGTTCAATGTTTCGAAACAGGTACATAAGATCAGCAATGTGATGGATGTGGACCTGATCAAACGTTCGGGCAAGGCCATCAAGAGTAAAGAGAAGGTATGGATATCGAAGAAGATCAGCAATACCGACCGCTCTGTGGGCGCTATGCTCTCAGGGGAGATTGCACGACGGAATGGAGAAGCTGGATTGCCCGATAATACCATCAATTGTAGGTTTTACGGTTCGGCTGGACAGAGTTTCGGCGCTTTCCTGGTCAGGGGAGTTACCCTCACCCTTGAGGGCGATGCCAACGACTACCTGGGCAAAGGACTATCCGGAGGGCGTGTTGCAGTGGTTCCTCCTGCGGGATCTACTTTTGTGCCCGAAGAGAATATCATCATCGGCAATACCGTATTGTATGGCGCCACTGCGGGTGAGCTGTATGTAAGGGGAATTGCAGGGGAGCGTTTCTGTGTGCGCAACAGCGGTGCATATGCCGTAGTGGAAGGCGTAGGAGACCATGGCTGCGAATACATGACCGGCGGCAGGGTGGTTGTGCTGGGGGTGACCGGGCGCAACTTCGCAGCTGGCATGAGCGGCGGGATTGCATATGTGCTCGACGTGCACGGCAATTTCGAATACTTCTGCAACAAAGGTCTGGTGGAAATTTCCAAACTCGAAGACAAATCAGATATTGTTGAACTGCAGGCAATGATCAACAATCACCTCTTGTACACCAACAGTAAACTGGCCGAAAAGATCCTAACGAACTGGGATGAATACCTGCCTATGTTCGTGAAGGTGATCCCGATGGAATACAAGAAGGTGATGGAGGAGATCAAGCTCGAGAACTTGCGGAAGAAACTCGAACAAACGGAAGATGCCCCGCAGCATCACTATTGAGAAGCTATTCGGATATTTGGTGCTATACTGAAAACAATCGATAAATCGTAAAAAGAAACAATATATGGGAAATCCCAAAGGTTTCATGGAGATCAGGAGGAAGGAGGGTGGCAACAGGCCCATCCATGAAAGGATCCTCGATTACGGCGAAGTTGAACAAACCCTCAATGAAGAGGACAGAAAGCTTCAGGCATCGCGCTGTATGGATTGCGGCATACCATTCTGCCAATGGGGCTGCCCAGTAATGAACAATATGCCTGAATGGCAGCATGCCATATACAAAGGCGACTGGAAGAAAGCCAACCAGCTACTGCAGGTTACCAATAATTTTCCTGAGTTTACCGGTCGTGTTTGTCCGGCTCCCTGTGAGAAAGCCTGTGTACTTGGCATTCAGGACGACCCGGTTACCATCAGGGAAAATGAGGCGGCTACGGCCGAACAGGCATTCGGCAAGGGGCTGATCAAACCCCATCCTCCGCGTGTTAAAACAGGCAAAAAGGTGGCTGTGATCGGTTCAGGGCCTTCAGGCCTGGCTTGTGCTGATCTGCTGAACAAGGCCGGACATATGGTTACGCTCTTCGAGAAGGATGAGGCCGTGGGTGGATTACTGCGCTATGGCATTCCCGATTTCAAGCTGGCCAAAAACATCATTGACCGCCGGGTGGCTATTCTCGAAGAGGAAGGTCTCATCATTAAAACCAATACCCATATAGGAAAGGACATTAAAGGCAAGGACCTGCTCGAGAAGTTCGATGCGGTTTGCCTTGCCATAGGCGCCATGAAGCCCCGTGACATCAATATCGAAGGAAGGGATCTGAAAGGGATTCATTTTGCCATGGACTTTTTAACCCAGCAGAACAGGATCAACCAGGGTACCAGTTTCAAGGAAAATGAGCGGATTTCTGCAACCAATAAGCATGTGCTGGTGATCGGGGGCGGAGATACCGGATCCGACTGCGTGGGCACATCCAAACGCCAGAAGGCAAAGAGCATCACCCAGATCGAAATTCTGCCCAAGCCTCCGTTAAAACGAACAGCCGACAATCCCTGGCCCTACTGGGCAAATGTAATGAAAACCTCCAGCTCGCACGAAGAAGGATGCAACCGGTACTGGAGCCTGTCCACCCGTAAATTCATTGGAGAGAACGGCTGGGTGAAGAAGGCCGAAGTGGTGGAAGTGACCTGGGAAAAGGATGCCGGCGGGCGCATGGTGATGAAGGAAATTCCCGGTACGGTGAGGATGATCAATGCCAACCTTGTGCTTTTGTCCCTGGGATTTGTTCACCCTATTCATGAGGGTTTGGTGAAGGAGCTGGGGCTGGAACTCGATGAGAGAGGGAATCTGAAAACCGATAAAAAGCACAAAACGGGCAAGGCAAAAGTTTTCGCTACTGGGGATGCCGTGAGCGGCGCCAGTCTGGTTGTGCGCGCCATAGCGGCAGGACGATCAGCGGCTGCCGACATCATGGAATTTCTCTCGAAAAAATCCTGACCGTTTTCCTGAAGGAAATTTTCCTGCCC
>JAKAMP010000455.1 GCA_021812865.1 Bacteroidota bacterium
ATGATCCATGGTAATGATCCGGTTCCTGCAACGCAGGGTATACCTCGGTTGCACAGCGGGAGATGGTGATAACATGCTCATGAACAAAGTTTCGATAAAATTACGCATTTAGTATATTCATTCTATCTTTGAAAAAAAATTCAAATATCAGCAGGTATGCCCTTTATTGTGATCGAAGGTCTTGATGGATCAGGAAAGTCGACGCAGATTCAACTTATCCGCGATTATTTTTCGCGGGAAAATATTTCCTACCAGTACCTGCACTTTCCCCGCACGGCTGTGGAACCTTTCGGCGGACTCGTGGCTGCCTTTCTGCGAGGCGATTTTGGAAATATCGGTGAGGTACATCCGCGACTGGTGTCCCTGCTGTATGCCATGGACCGCTTCGATGCAAAGCAGGTGCTGGAGGACTGGCTTGACCAAAACACACTGGTCCTGGCCGACCGCTATGTATATTCCAATATCGCCTTCCAGTGTGCCAAGATTGACGATCCGGTGCTGAGACAGGAACTGTCAGACTGGATATGGCAACTGGAGTTTGAATATTTTAAAATACCCAAACCTCATCTCTCCCTTTACCTGGATGTGCCTTTCTCTTTTATTACCAATAACCTCACCAGGCAAAGAAAGGGGGCCGATCGTGATTACCTGGCCGGTAAGAACGACATCCACGAAGATGACCTGGGATTTCAGCAAAAGGTTCATGATGTTTACAGGTGGCAGGTGCGATCACGTAAGGATTTTATCCCCGTAAACTGCAGCCTGTCAGGTAATAAAGTCAAATCCCCCGGAGAAATATTTTCAGAAATCCTTTCACTTTTTAGGTCGAATCAGGTAATTTAGTGTCCTGAATTCACCAGGAAACAAGATTATTCATGAAATTTTTAAGATTCATCAGCAGGATTCTCGTTGGAATGGTATTTGTGTTCTCCGGTTTTGTCAAGGGCGTCGACCCCATCGGATCTTCCTATAAGTTTCACGATTATTTCTCTGCATTTGGCATGGATTTCATGCAGGGACTGGCTTTACCCCTGGCAATTGTCATGTGTACCGCCGAATTTCTGATTGGCGCCGCCCTGGTACTTGGAATACGGATGAAAGTAGCTTCCTGGGGGTTGCTCCTTTTTATGGTATTTTTCACCATTCTCACTTTTATCCTGGCTGTTTTTAACCCGGTATCCGACTGCGGTTGCTTCGGCGATGCAGTGAAGCTTTCCAATTGGGGAACCTTCCTCAAAAATATTATGCTGATGGTCTTTACCCTGATCATCTTCTTCTCCAGGGAAAAATATGAACCTTCATTCAGTCCAATAGCCGAATGGATCACTGTTATTGCCGTTATTGCAGGTTTTAGCGCCATCATTGATCAATCCCTCAGGCACCTTCCCATGATGGATTTCAGGCCTTACAAGGTTGGAACAGATATCGTGAAAAGCATGGAATTCCCTCCCCATGCACCACGGGATTCATTCGATACCCACCTGTTTTATAAAAAAAACGGGGTGGTAAAGGAATTTACCATGGCGAATTACCCATGGCAGGATTCAACCTGGAAGTGGGTGGAAACTAAGGTTGTGCGGGTTAAAGCAGGATACAAGCCCCCCGTTCACGATTTCTCCATCAAAACGATCGATGACAGGGACATTACTGACAGTGTGCTGCACGACCCGGGCTTTTCTTTCCTGCTGATATCCCCTGATATCAGGAAAGCCAATCGCTCGGCATTTGCCCGGGCCAACGCCATCGCTCATTATTGTGCATCGGGGAAGGCCAGGTTCTATGCCCTCACTGCTTCATCACAGTCTGAAATTGACAGTCTGCGCAGACAATTTGACCTTATTTATGAGTTTTACCATACTGATGAAACTACACTGAAAACCATTAACCGCTCCAATCCAGGCCTCGTGCTCATCAGGGACGGGGTTGTGCTTGGGCAATGGCATTATAATGATTTCCCAACACCTGAAAAAATGGGAGGGAACCTCGAAGCATTTGCCATGGGTCAGGAAGCGTCCAAGGCGGTGCACCGGCTCACTGGCATGCTGATCCTGGGTTTGTTTCTCGGAATGGCTGTTTTTCAAATATTCAGGATGTATGTAAAGAGCGGAAAATCATCCGCCACAAAATAAATTATCACTCTTAAACTTTTAGTAAAATGAGAAAAAATATCGTTGCAGGTAACTGGAAAATGAATACAACGCTGCAGGAAGGCATTGCGCTGGCGACAAGCGTTGAAAAATGGGTATCAGAACATCCTTCGAAGGTGAAAGTAATTGTAGCTCCCCCTTTCACCCATCTATCCGATGTTGGAAAAGTCCTACACCATGTTGGTCTTTCTTCCCAGAATTGCTCATCCGAAGTGTCCGGTGCTTATACCGGCGAAGTATCGGTAAGCATGCTGACCTCAGTAAATGCAGCTTATGCAATTATCGGGCACTCTGAAAGACGCAGTATTTATGGTGAAACCGATGCCATTCTTGCAAAGAAAGTAAAAATTGCCCTGCAGGCCGGATTGACGCCTATATTTTGCTGTGGCGAAATTCTGAAAGAAAGGGAATCGAATATTCATTTTGATGTGGTACGCAAACAGATTGAAGAAGCGCTCTTCATCCTTACTCCTGAAGAATTCTCACACATTATCATTGCATATGAACCGGTGTGGGCTATTGGAACTGGTGTGAATGCCACACCTGCCCAGGCACAGGAAATGCACCAGTATATTAGAAAGCTCATCCTTAGCAAATTCGGTGCCAGTCTGGCTGATGATCTGTCGATTCTTTACGGAGGAAGCTGTAAACCTTCCAATGCACACGAACTCTTTGCCAATCCCGATGTGGATGGCGGACTCATTGGCGGAGCATCACTCAAAGCTGAAGATTTTATTGGTATCATCCAGGCATTCTGATTTTGAACTATAAGGAAGTCAGATTCGATATTCATCCATGGGATGAGAGCGTTGCCGAAATAATCATGGCGCTGCTCTCACCCATTGGCTTTGAGAGCTTTACCAACGAGAACGGATGCCTGCTGGCTTATATCAGGGAACCGGATTTTTCTCCGCAAGCTATCGATGAGGCTCTAAGCGGATTTATCCATGAAGGAAGCGCTTTTTCCTGGCAGGCAGTGACCATCCCCGGTCAGAACTGGAATGCGCTATGGGAAAGCAATTTTCCTCCGGTGGTCAT